>DMHJ01000046.1 GCA_003449495.1 Clostridiales bacterium UBA8153 | reverse complement strand
CAGACCCAGCGCCCGGGCCCGCGCCAAGATGCGCCGGGTCTCGTCCGGTGTGAAGACGCCGGTCTCGCAGAACACGTCGCAGAAATCGGCCAAGGGTGCCGCCCGGGGTAGCATTTCGTGTATGACCAGGTCCACGTAGGCCCGGGAACTGTACTCCGGGGGCACGGCATGGGCGCCCATGAACGTGGGCACCACGGTCTGCGGTACCAGTTCCCGCAGGGAGGATATCACCTGCAGCTGTTCCAGCTCGTGGGGGACGTCCAGCCCATACCCGCTCTTGATCTCCACGGCCGTGGTGCCGTGCTCCAACATCACCTGCAACCGTGCTGCCGTCACCGCGAGTAGTTTGTCCGGTCCCGCCGCCCGGGTCTGTCGCACCGTATGGTGAATGCCCCCGCCAGCCTGGAGGATCTCCAGGTACGAGCGACCCTGGAGGCGCAGCTCCAGCTCGTGCTGGCGCGAACCCGCATAGCAGGCGTGGGTGTGGGGATCCACCAGGCCCGGCGTGACCAGCCGCCCCCCGGCGTCGTAGGTGAACGTACCGGGCCCCACCTCGACCTTGGACGCGATTTCGTCCTGGGGGCCCGCCGCCACGATCACCCCGTCCCGGGCGCAGATGGCGCCGTTGACGATGACGGCGGCTCGTCCCTGCCTAGCCCCGGACCGCGGCCCCGGTGGCCCGGCCATGGTTGCCAGTTCCCCGCAGTTATAGATCAAAAGGTCGGGCCGCAGCTTCATGCCCGGGTCCTCCTGCCGGCCTCCAGCCGGTGCTCGAGGACCTGGTCCGCAGCGAAATCCTCCAACTGGAGATAGTGGGCGGCCGCCTGCAGCAGGGCAGCTACGGGCACCAGGCCCACCAGCTCGGTGCCGGTGACTGCAGCGCCGTAGCGGCCAGCTTCCAGCCGCACCAACTCCAAGGCCCGGTGGATGGGCGTCTGGACGTAGTTTACCAGGTTCATGGACACCTGCACCTGACTGCGGCCGGCCAGCGGCATGCCCAGGGCCTTGACGTGGACCAGGCCGCCGGAAGACCCGCGCACGGCTTTGGCCACCGCTTTGGCTACTTTGAGGTCGGGGGTATTCAGGTTGACGTTGAAGGCGATGAGAGGGAGCCTGGCCCCGACGGCCATGGCGCCGGCGGTAGGATGCACCCGGGGCGGGCCGAAATCCGGCTCACGTCCAGGCAGGCCGATCTCCCGGGCAATACCTTCGAACTCTCCCTTCCTGATGTCGGCCAGGTTCCGCCGCTCCGGGCGGGTGGCGGCTTCTTCATACAGGTACACCGGGATGCCCAGCCGTTCACCCACTTGCTGCCCCAGTTGCCGGGCCAGCCGGACGCAACGGGACATGGTGGTGCCTTCCAGGGGGACCAGGGGGATGACATCGGTGGCGCCCATGCGCGGGTGGTTGCCGGTATGGGTGGTAAGGTCGATGACCCGGGCGGCGTGCTCCGCTGCGGAGAAGGCCGCCTGCACCACCGCCTCTCCGGGACCGACGAAAGTGATGACGCAGCGGTTATGGTCGGCGTCGGCCGACTGGTCCAGGACGACGATCTCCGGGTGGGAGGCGATGGCTTCCACGATGCCGGCCACCACTTCCGGCCGGCGCCCTTCGCTGAAGTTGGGGATGCACAAGACGGTGTCCATCTCTTGGCCAAAGCCCTCCTCGGTAGCATTCCTGTCCGGCCAATTTGACGTCCCACCGGTCAAATCCTGTCGCCTTCCCGTCCATCCCGGGCCTCTACGGCCGAACCGGGAAGGAACGCCCCGGAGCCGGGGCGAACTAGCCGGGAGAGGGGGAATTGACTTGCACAAGAGCGTGCTGGGCCGTACCGGCCTTTGCGTTTCCGAACTCTGCTTGGGCGCGCTACCCATGGGCCCGCTCCAGTTGGGCTTAGCTCCCGCGGACGGGGCGCGAGTGACGGCCCGGGCCTTAGAGTTGGGCGTGAATTTCGTGGATACCGCCCAGGGTTACCGCACCTACGCCCACTTGGCGCCGGCCATCCGGGGCCGGGAGGTGATCGTGGCCACCAAGTCGGCGGCCGCCGACTACCCGGGCATGCGGGGCGCCGTAGAAGAAGCCCGCAGGCAGCTGGACCGGGAGGTCATCGATATTTTCCACCTGCACGCGGCCAGGGAGGGGGAAGAAGTCTTCCACAAACGCGCCGGCGCCTTGGACTGCCTGCTGGAGGCACGGGCATCCGGGAAGGTGCGGGCGGTGGGGATCGCCACCCATTCGGTGGCGGTGGTGAGGGCCGTGGCCGGGCGGGCCGACCTTGACGTGGTGTTTCCCATCATCAACACGCGCGGGCTGGGCATCCTGCACGGGACCCGGGACGAAATGGCGGACGCCATCGCGGTGGCGGCCCGGGCCGGCAAGGGCGTCTATGCCATGAAGGCCCTGGGTGGCGGGAATCTGGTCTCCGAGCTGGAGAATTCCCTGGCTTACGTGCGGCAACTCCCCGGGGTCACGGCGGTGGCGGTAGGCATGGTCAGTGTAGACGAAGCTGAGGAACTGGCGGCGGTATTTGCCGGTCGCCCCCGGCCCGCGCGCCTGACCGGAGCTCTGCAGGGGAAACGGCTGCTCGTCGCCGGCTTTTGCATCGGCTGCGGCCGTTGTGTCGATGAGTGCCCGGCCGGGGCTTTGTCGCTGCAGGATGGGAAGTGCCGGGTCGACCCGGACCGCTGCATCCTCTGCGCCTATTGTGCCCCCTACTGCCCGGAGTTTGCCATCCGCGTGGTGTAGGCGACAGGCCGGTCACCGGCCGGGACCTGCCTAAGCCGGCGGGTGGGAAGGGGAGGGCAGTTCCGGGTGGGGGCAGAGGG
>DMHJ01000199.1 GCA_003449495.1 Clostridiales bacterium UBA8153 | reverse complement strand
CTGTACGGCCAGTGTTCCCGTTTGCGGCGGATGTTGGTAATGTGTATGCGAGCGAGGTTGAGTGCCCCTAGCAGAAACGCCACCGCACTCAGGAACGCCATCCACAGGTCGGTGGTAGCCAGCCACCCGGTCTGCCATCCGTGGTGTGACACCTGGATGACGAACGTATACAATGCTGCTATGGTCGCGATGACCATCGGAATTTCCCGGCGCATATCGTACACCTCCTTCCATCATGAGATGAGCGATGCCCCGCTTAGAATCTCAGCCAGTTGCTTATGAAATTCCTGCCGGCCGGAAGGAAGGTCTGGGCGAGAGTCCCGACCACGACGACCAGGAAAACTGCGACCTTCAACACATCCTGGGCCACGATGGTCCCAACCAGCACCGGCTCGCGCGACAGGTAGGCCGCTCCGGCAAACATCTCTTCACCGATGATGGTGTAATCGCAGGCAGCCATGAAGAAAGGCAGCTGCGCCGTCGACTGGGTACCGGCCACTTGGATGGCACCTATGAGGTTCCCGCTTTCGGCCAGAATCAGCGACTCGGCGAAGAAGGCCCCAACGAGGATGTTGGCAGCGGGCTTCTCCCGCATCAGCATGCCGCATACGGCCGCAGCCCAAGCGAACTGGCGGGGGGAGTAGAAACGGATATCGTCGCGGTTGAAGGCGTCTGGGCGCCCGGCCTCCAAGTAGGCGGCCTGGACGATCTCCTCGTTCACCGAGTACACCAGGATGTCGCGGTTGCAGTTAATGATCCTGGTGTCGTACTGGGCGCATAGTTTGGCGGTATGAGCCAAGTAAGCCCAGAATGCCCAGGTGGTGACCATGCCGAGGCCGGCGGCAAAGTCCGAGATATGCACGGGACGACCCATTTCCGTGGCCCGGCCCACGGCCTCATCAATGGCATCCAAGCCGGCGATCTTGCGGATGGCCGGGATGGGGAGACCGGCCCGCGCCCGGTTGATCATCATCCAGCACAGAAACATCATGATGAGGGTGACGAACAGCCCGGATACGGCATGGTCAACGGGACGCACAAATCCCCACTTGGGTGGAGCCGGGGCAGCGGCAGCAAGAAGCATCATCATTTACTCGTTCACCTCCCTTCTTGCTATATGGCAGTCCCAAGGCACAAAGGCAAACCTCTGGATGCCGGAGGGACCTGCTCTAAGATACGCATATTCGCCAATAGTCGCGCTAATCCTGCTGGTCCCTGCGCCCGCCGTAATATTTTTTTTGTGACGTCGCAGAACTGCTACCAACCGCAAAAGGGCGGCAATTCCCGGCCCGGTCCGCCGGATGCAGCGTCCACGGCGGCGGAAGGCAGGAGCCGCTGCCGCGTCGGGCGAACCCTGTGGTAAGCAAACGCAGCAAGGGAGTGGAGGTCAATGGCTGGTATCACCCTCTCCGACGTTCTTGACATAAAGTACATGGGCAAGTGGATGTGGTCACCGGATGGCGCGAGCATCGCTTTCGTCCTCGACGACGGGGGCATCTTCGATCTGTGGCTCCTGGATACGAGCACCGGTGCACAGCGGCAGCTCTCCTCCGCCCACGATGCGGTGGCGGATTTTGACTTCAACCCGGCCACCGGCGAGCTGGCTTTGGTGATGGACGGTGCCGTCTACCGCGCGGACCCACGGAGTCAGGATCTGCCTGCTCTCTGGATAAAGACGGAGGAGAGCATCTCCCAGGTTGCCTGGTCTCCCGATGGCACCATGCTGGCGTTCCTGCGGGCGGGCAAGCTGGCGACCTGGAGGGTTGGGGATTCCTCTCTCCTGGAAGTGAAGGTCCCGGGCCGGGTGAACCCGGGCTATCTTGACACCGGGAGAGCCTTGGGTTGGTCCCCCGACTCGCAACTCATCTGCTACAGCTTCGTAGACGACCGGAAGGAGCGCCACGTGGGCATCTCCGACACCGACGGCCGGCTCGTCTTCAGGACCCATGACCGGGAGGCCAGCGTGGCGCCGGCCTTCGTGGACCGACAGACGCTGTATTTCGCCCGTATGAAAGAGCGCAACCTGCGGGCGGACTTCTGCCTGTTGACCATTGACCGTGACGACCAAGGGAGAGCAGTCGCCGGTGAAGTAAGAGCATTCCACTCTGACTCCGGTGACGGTCAGGGCAGCCTACTATCGGTCACCGCTCACCCATCCCCAGACGGCCGGCAGCTGCTTTTCTTGAGGGAGACCGACGGCTGGGCGCACCTTCATGTCTACGACCGCGGGCTCGGAACCATGCGACAGCTCACTCATGGCCCATGCGAGGATTTCGCTCATGCCGGCGACATACCCCAGTGGTCTCCGTCGGGTGCCAGGATCGTCTATGCATCAAGTCAGGGAGAATTGCACCAGCGGCACCTGTTTCTACTCGATATCACCACCGGGGAGCAGCTGCAGCTCGAGGAGCTCCCCGGCAACAACAGCCTGGCCCAATGGTCGCCGGACGGTCGTCGTATCGCCTTCCTGCACTGCGATGTCCATCGCAGCATGGACCTCTGGCTTATGGACGTGGATGACCGCGCCAAGACCCGGCAAGTCACTTTCTCAATGCCGCCCGCTTGGACAGAGGAGAATGTACCCGTAGCCGAGCACGTGACCTACCAGGGCGCGCAGGACTGGGAGATCCATGCCTTCCTTACCAGGCCCAAGCCCTTCGACCCTGGCAAGAAGTACAAGGCCCTGGTCTGGGTACATGGCGGCCCCATCAGGCAGATGCGCCAGGGCTTCCATCCCCTGCACAGCTATGCCGTGTTCTACGCCTATCACCAATACCTGGCCCACCGCGGTTACGTGAGCCTCTCCATAAACTTCCGGGGTGGTACCGGTTACGGCAGACGGTTCCGCATGGGTCTCCACGGAAAGATGGGCATCGATGATGTGGTCGACGTGGTCAAGGCGGGGGAATACCTGAAGAGTTTGCCCTACGTTGACCCGGACCGGGTGGCAGTGTGGGGGTTGTCCTATGGCGGCTACATGACCCTGCACGCCTTGACCCAGTACCCCGACACCTTCTGCATGGGGGTGAACATCGCCGGCATCTGGGATTTTGCCCAGTGGACGCGCTGGATCCAGTCCCGGACCGGCATGCAGGGGGGCCTCTTTGTGAACTTCTTGGGTGGCTTTCCCGATGAAGCCCCGGACAGCTACCGCCGGGCCTCCCCGGTTACCTTCGCGGAGCAGCTGGCGCGGCCGCTGATCAACGTCCACGGCACCGCCGACGCCAATGTGGACTTCCAGCAGCTAGACCGCATCGTCTCAGACTGCGTCAAGCTGGGAAAGGCCTACGAAGCCTACTATTACCCCGACGAAGTGCACATGTTCCGCTGGCGGAAGACCTGGCAGGACGCTTTCCCTAAGATTGAGAGGGAGTTTGACAAGTACCTGGCGTAGCTTCATAAGGATGGATGGAGTACGCCGCTACCCCACGCGCATGGGGCCGAAAGCATGTCTGTGATCATGACCACTGCCAGCTGTGGGCCGGTGGGGAGACTGTGTGTGGGCGGTGCCGGGCACGTAGTGGAGTACGCCCGCCTACCGGCAGGCGTACTCCCTAGCCTGCGTCTCACCGGCTAGATGACAAAGCCCAGCCAGTCCATAAGCAGGAACTGCAGCCGGCCCAAGAACAAGGAAATACGTCCGATCACCGCATTGCCGAACGCCGCCCCCAGACCGACCATGATGGCATAGCGCCCAAGATACGCGCTACCCTTCACCAGCTTGTTCTGGTGGGATACGGTAAAGAAGAAGTAGCTCAGCGTGGTCATCAAGAAGATCACGAAGACCCACTGGTTGAAAGTCGCCTGAGCCTGGAAGACACCGCCTCGCACTACCCATAGGCTCCGGAACGAGTCCCTCAGCTGGATCATCCAGGGCCGAGGGCTCATGGCCATGGTAAACCCCACGCCGTAACCTACGGCGAGTCCTACCGGATAGCGCGATAGCCAGGACCACTTGGGGGAAGCCAACCGCGTGTACATGAGCAGGCCCAAGACACCGGCAACCACAAACGGCCACGCCCCCCGGCCGATGATGTCGGTCCTCACCCGGGGCAGGATGCCGGTATCCCAGGTGAGCACCACGGCATGGGCAACGGACATGGCCAGGAAGACATGCTCCACGACCCGGTAGGCCCAATTGTCCTTCCACAGGTAACTATAGACCGCCAGGGTCGTGAGGGCTATGACCCAGACTTGCGGGTTAGTGGACACTGCCACGAAGTTCACCTCCTTCACACCAGGATATCGTAAGACTCAGGACTAAGTAGCGCCCTGCCTTGTCCTGATAGCGTAGCCGATGTTGCTCAGGATGATCAGCGCCATGATGATCAGGTGCCCCAGCGATTGGGCATCCATCAACTTGACGGCACGGCCCGGCTCACCGATCAGCACTTCATATTCGGCAGCCCCGCGTAGCCCGGTCAGGAGTGACCGCGTTTGCCCGGCTACCAGCTGGGGGGTAAGACCGGGCACCATCACGGCAGTAGCACCAAGGTGCAGCCGAATCTCAGGAAACCACGTAATGTACGTAGGAGCTCCCGGCGAGCCGGTAACAAAGCATATGATGCCGTCCACCTGGCCCGGTCTGAACGCCCGCAGCCTTTGCATGAGCGGCAGCCGCTCAAAAGGTACGCCGTCAATGTCCACACCGCCCATGCCTGCCCAAAAGTCATCCTGTAGCGAGCGCATCCAGGGTAATCCCCCTTCGCGCCAGCCTACCGACACCCAGTCTACGCCATACTCGGCACCCACTGCATCTGCCACACGCCTGACTACCGTGGTGCCCAGACGCGCCCCCAACTCCCACTGGGAGATGAGCACCACCTTGTGACCCCGTCGCATCAGGTGCCGGAAAATTGCGGCCAGCTGCGGGTCCAGTTCGGCGGCGGCGCCAGGGCTGTAGGCGGTGTCCAGGATCAGTAGTGAGTCCGGCCGGAGTTCCCGCTCGATCCAGTCGAACATAGGCTGGGTAAACGCGTGGTCTATCGCTATCGGCATACCGACGGGCCTGAACACCGGTATAAGCAGGGCTAACGCCAGGAACACATACATGTACCGTGGGTCCATTCCTTCAAACCGCTCCCAAAACGACACTGGTAATTCCTCCTTTCCTCAATGCGGTGTATGGAAGCACGGCCAGGTTAGGGCCCCACCCCGGGGCCTAGGACGTACCCAGGTACCTTCTTTCCAACCCAAGGAATACTCTGAGCGTGGCCGCGAAGACACCCAGGAAAATACCTATCGCCATGCCGCGCATGGCGGCGGCGGTGGGCCAGGCCATGACCCAGGTGCCCAGGGCGGGCATGCGGGCCCACATGGCCTGACCTACCGGTACGCGGGCAAGCATTACGATGAAGGCAAACACCATGAGCACAGTGGCCTCCCGGGAACGTATCTTGAAGGCACGAAAGGCGGCAGAGGCGATGAAGAAGGCCAACAGGGAAAACATGGTGGACTCAGCCGGTACCATGACGCCGTCATGGAACCAAAGGTAGATGGGGTGGCGATTCCCCCGGCCGGCAAACAGCCCGTAAGCGGTCATACCGAAGATCATGTAGGACCAGAGCACGACGAGGCACAACACACTGTACGGCCAGTGTTCCCGGCGCCGGCGTATGTTACTGATCTGCAAGCGGCTAAGGTTCAGAGCGCCCAAGAGCACCGCGACCTGCATCATGAAGGTCCGCCACAAGTCGGTGTGAGTCAACCACCGGGTCTCCCATGCGTGGTGGGAGACCTGCCAGACGAAGGTATATATCGCGGCTACGGTGGCCAGCACCATCGGGATCTCCCTGCGCATATTCTACACCTCCCTTCTCGAGTGATGATCAAGTTTAGAACCTGAGCCATACATCCAGGGGGTTTCTCCCACCGGGCCGGAAAGTGGCTCCCAAGATGCCCAAGACAAAGAGGATGTACACCGCAACCTTCATCACATCCTGGGCTACCACCGTTCCCATGATGACGGGTTCGCGGGATAGGTAGGCGGCCCCGGCGAACACCTCCTCACCGATGAGGGTATAGTCACACGCAACCATGAAGAACGGTAGCTGCAACACGTTGTCGGTGCCGGCCACCTGGATGGACTTGATGAGGTTACCGGTCTCGGCCAGGACCAGCGATTCGGCGGCGAAGGCACCGATAAGCAGGTTGGCGGCAGGCCTCTCCCGCACCATCATGCCGCACACGGCAGCGGCCCAAGCAAACTGCCGCGGTGAATAGAACCTGATGTCATCGCGGTTGAAGGCATCGGGACGCCCGGCCTCCAGGTAGGCGTGCTGGATGATCTCCTCGTTCACCGAAACTACCAGGACATCGCGGTTACAGTTGACGATCCTGGTATCGTACTGGGCGCAGATCTTGGCGGTGTAGGCCAGATAAGCCCAGAATGCCCAGGTGGTCGGTGAACCAAGGTCGGAGGCAAAGTCCGAGATGTGCACGGGACGACCCATTTCGGTGGCCCGTCCTACCGCCTCATCGATGGCATCCAAGCCGGCGATCTTCCTGATGGCCGGGATGGGGAGACCCGCCCGGGCGCGACTGATCATCGTCCAGGTCAGCAACAACATGATGAGGGTGACGAACAGCCCGGATACGGCGTGGTCCACGGGACGCACGAAACCCCATTTGGGTGGTGCCGGCGCGGCAGCGGCAAGCAACATTAGCATTACGCATTCACCTCCCTTCATTATGCAGTTACGGGGCGGCCCGGTAGCCTAGCCGGGCTTGCTCACTTCTCCTTCCCTTCCTGATAATCAGGTATATTCGCGCCCGTCGCACAATTTCCTGCTGCACCTGGCTTTTCCGGAAAGAATTCCGGGAAGAAATTTTCCCCTGCTTAAACTTAGTGCTGCGGAGAGGGAGCCTCTCTGGCCGCGGAGAGGGGAGGATTGCTCTGACTCAGTGACCAGGTAGGAGAGCCGGCAGACGAGAGAGAACCGGTGTCTGAGGACGTCGG
>DMHJ01000246.1 GCA_003449495.1 Clostridiales bacterium UBA8153 | reverse complement strand
GGTCCCCCCGGTCGAAACGCCCCCCGGCTCCCGGCAGCTGACCTTTGACCGGGAGCTGGGCTACCAGCTCCCCCCTTTGACGCTCCTGGACAAGGGAGTGCCGCGTCGTTCCCAGCGCGGCGACCGGGACCTGGCGGACAAGGCCCGCCTGCTGGAAGAGACCTTACAGACCTTTGGCGTCACCGCGCGGGTGGTGGAGGTGACCCGGGGGCCGGCGGTCACCCGCTTCGAGGTGCAGCCCGCACCCGGCGTGAAGGTGGCCAGCATCGTGAGCCTGACCAACGACCTCGCCCTCAAGCTGGCCTGCTCGGACCTGAGGGTGGAAACGCCCATCCCGGGCAAGTCGGCGCTGGGCATTGAAGTTCCCAACCTGGAGATTTCCCTGGTCCACCTGCGCGAGGTCCTGGAGAGCCCGGAGTATGGGCAGGCCCCTTCCAAGCTCACGGTGGCCTTGGGCAAGGATATTACCGGGCGCCCCATTGTGGACAGCCTGGAACGCATGCCCCACCTGCTCATTGCCGGCACCACCGGTTCCGGCAAGAGCGTGTGCATCAACTGCATCATCGCCTCCTTGCTGTTCAGGGGCCGGCCCGATGAAGTCAAACTCCTGCTGATCGATCCCAAAATGGTGGAACTCAGCGCGTACCAGGGCATCCCGCACCTGCTGGCACCGGTGGTCACCGATCCCAAGAAAGCTGCCGGCGCCCTGCGCTGGGTGTTGCGTGAGATGGAGCAGCGCTATGAGTGGTTTGTCCCGGCGGGAGTGCGGGACATCTCCCGGTACAACCAAGTCAAAGCCGCCGGCCTCTCCGGCCAGCCGCCGGCCTTGCCGCACATCGTGGTGATCATCGACGAACTGGCCGACCTGATGGTGGTGGCGCCGGTGGAGGTGGAGGATGCCGTCTTCCGGTTGGCCCAGATGGCGCGGGCCGCCGGCATCCACCTGGTGGTGGCCACCCAGCGCCCCACGGTGGATGTGATCACCGGCACCATCAAAGCCAACATCCCTGCGCGCATCGCCTTCGCCGTGTCCTCATCGGTGGACTCCCGCACCATCCTGGACATGGCCGGGGCGGAGCGCCTGGTCGGCCGGGGCGATATGCTCTACGCCCCGGTGGGCAGTACCCGGCCCATCCGCGTCCAGGGGGCCTTCATCTCCGAGCGCGAAGTGGAGGCGCTGGTGGGCTTTGTCACCCGCCAGGGTGAGCCTCACTACGCCTCGGGAGTCATGGAGGCGGTGGCCGCCGCCGAAAGCGCCCCTAGCGACGAGGTGGACGAGCTGTTCCCCCAGGCCCTGCAGATCGTGGTGGAGGCCGGCCAGGCCTCGGTGTCCCTTTTGCAGCGCAAGCTGCCCATCGGCTACACCCGGGCCGGCAGGCTCATCGACGCCATGGAGGAACGCGGGTTCGTGGGGCCCTACGAGGGCTCCAAGCCGCGTGAGCTCAAACTCACGTTGTCCGAGTTCGACCGCCTCTTCCGCAAGCGAGCGGGGGGAGAGAAGCCTACCCCGGGCGCCGGATCGCCTTAGAGACCGAGGGCCCGGCGGGTGTCCGGCCCCACCACCCCGGTGGCGGGGAGGCCGCGCCGGCGTTGGAAGGCCATCACCGCTTGCTCGGTGCGGGGCCCGCAGCTGCCGTCGACGCTCCCGGGGGAAAAGCCCAGGTCCCGCAGGCGAGCCTGTAGCCGGGATACTTCCGGTCCCCGGGAAGTGCGCCGGATCTCCCCGCTGCTCCCGGACCCCGGCCCCGCTCCCCGGTAACTCCCGGTGATCTGGACGGGAGTCCCGATGGGGCAGAGCGGGAAGATGGTCTCGATATCCCGGTTGTGCATGCGGATGCAGCCGTTGGAGACAAAACGCCCAATCGACCACGGGGCGTTGGTGCCGTGGATGCCGTAGTTGCCGGTGGGCACGTTCAGGCCCAACCAGCGCGTGCCCAGGACCTGCCAGGAAGGGTCGACGGTCCGGGTGCGGACGGCCCACCGGCCGGCGGGCGTGGGCGTGGAGGGGCGGCCGAGGGCACACGGGTAGCTGCCGTGCACCTGCCCTCCCACCCATAAGGTCAGCCGCAGGTCGGGTATGGAAATATGCATGCGCGACCTGGTGAAGCTATATCGTTCCGTAAGACGACTCATCGCCATGCCTCCCCCAACTCCAGCTCCCTTCCATCATATGCAGGCAGGACCGCCGGGGAAGCCGCCGGCGGTGAAGTTGACCGTTCGGCATCCGCCTGCGCCCTACCTGGCCCCAAGACCATGGGCGGCGTGCCTCCGGCAGGAGGCGGGCGGGTTTCCACCGAAACTACCGGGGTGAGGTCCCCCGATGGGAGGGGGCGGAGAGAGCGGTGCTTGCGGGTGAGGGGGCGTGCACGGGTGGACCAGGGGTTGGTGATGGTATACACGGGAAACGGCAAGGGCAAGACCACGGCGGCCATGGGCATGGTCCTGCGTAACGCCGGCCACGGCCGGCGGGTGCTGGTATTGCAGTTTATGAAGGGACCGGGCAACTTCTACGGAGAGACGCAGGCCATCAGAAGCTATCTCCCGGGCGTGGAGATCGTGCAAGGCGGCCGGGATAGCTTTGTGAGCAAGTCCCATCCGCACGCGGAAGATAAGCGTTTGGCCCAGGCCACTCTGGAGCAGGCCGCCCGGGCTCTCTCCTCCGGCGACTACGGGTTGGTGGTTCTGGATGAGGTCAACTGCGCCGTGGATTTCGGCCTGATCTCCGAAGCCGGGGTGCTGGCGGCCCTGGAGCGCCGGGCTCCGGGCACGGATGTGATCCTGACCGGGCGCCACGCGCCGGCCGGACTGCTGGAGCGGGCCGACCTGGTCAGCGAAGTGGTGGAAGTGAAGCACCACTACCGGGCCGGGGTGGCGGCCCGGGCCGGCATCGAGCACGGGTAAGCCCCCCACCGCACCGCCGGGCACGGGCGGCCGGGGCGCCGGCCCGGTGGGTCGCGACCATCCCAGAAGCGATAAGGAGCTGGTAGCGTGTCCCGCCAGGACCACTCCGTCGTCCTGCAGCTGCCGGGGCTCGATTGCCCGGATTGCGCCCACCACATACGGGCGCTGTTGCGAGCGTGCGCCGGAGTCACTTCAGTGGAAACGGACTTCGCCTCGGGCTTGGTCACCGCCTCGGGTAGCTTCCGGACCCGGGAGCTGACCCAGGCCCTGGGTCGTCACGGCTACACCGCCCGGGTGGTGGAGCGCCCCCGGGGCGACACCCTGCTTACCCTGACCGGCCTGGGCGGACCGGACGACGCCCGCCTCCTGGAGCAGGCGCTGCTCCGCCTGGCGGACGTTACCGGGGCGACCGTCTCGGCGGAAAGCGGGCGTGCCCGCATCGTGCATACCGGTCCGGTGGCGGAGCTGCTGACCGCCGTGCACGCCCTCGGCTATCAGGCCACTCTAGAGTGGGAGGAGGAGGAGCGGGAGCGCGCGCGCCCGGCGGTACCGGGCCTGCCCATCTCCCTGGCCGCCAGCTCCGGACTGGCCCTCTTGCTGGCCTTCCTATGGGGCCCCCACCCGCTCTCCCGCCTCCTCTTCCTGGTGGCCGTGGCGGCAGGTGGGTACCTGCCCGCGCGCGCGGCCGTGGCTGCCGTCCGCGGCCGCCTGGGCCTGGACATCAATGTGCTCCTGGTAGTGGCGGTGGCCGGTGCCATCGCCCTGGGGGAGCTGGCCGAGGCCGG
>DMHJ01000058.1 GCA_003449495.1 Clostridiales bacterium UBA8153 | reverse complement strand
GCCGCAAACGGTCGGCTACGTCCACCTCCTGCACGGGGAACCAGTGCGGATGGGAGCCCAGCCAGTCAGCCAACACGACGAGGCCTGCGAAGCGGTGGTGGAAGCGCGGCTCAGAGGGCAGGGACGGCCCGCCCGGCGCGAAGGCGTTGGGAAAGGCCGCCTTAGCCCAGCACCCGATGTCGGTGATGGCTGCCATGGGGTCCCAGGAACCTCGCGGACGCCACCATTCCTGTTGCGCCTGCCAGTACGTCCCGCTGCGCTCGCCCTTGAACTGCACGGGTCGGCCATGATGGGAGAAGGTCCCAATCAGGTAGCTGTACGCCACCTGTTCGTTGGGAAACCAGGCCTCCATCCCGACCGGCAAGGCTTGGACGAATGCCGTGTGGAGATGTTCGTCCAGAACACCCGGGTCAAGCAGGGGCGCCAGCTCACGGATATGCCCCGCCCGCAAGCCTTTTTCGCCGAAGACCTTGTGTTGAAAGCCCAGGTTGGACTTACCGGCATCGTGAAGGGCAGCCAGAACGGCGAGCCGATCCAGCTCTTGCTCGGACACGGAGCGGCCCGCGGCATGTTGGAGCGATCGCCGAATCCCATTGAGGTCACAAAGCGCCCGGAAGACAACAGCAACGTCAAGGCAATGTGCAGTCAGCGACAGCCAGCGTGGCCCGTCGTCGACGAACTTGCCCCAGAAGATGCAGGCACTCGCAAACTCCCCGGGCACCAAGACCTTTCCCTTCGCAGGTAACACGTTAGACTCTAACCTCGCCTCTTGTGTAGGCGAAACGCAGTTCCGGCGAAATACTGCCCGTCCCGGTTCTACGGCATCATTCACTGCGCCGCCTTTGCTTCCTGCCCGCGGCGGAAGGCGCCAATCGTCCTGAACCCGGCCTCGCCGATCCTGCCCAAGTTCCCCAGGCCACCCCGCTTCCCTGGGACTCTATCGCTGCATCAAGACAGACCTCCGGCCCCCGAGCAGTTCGGCCAGGTAAGTGCGCCCATCTCGCTTTTGTGCCAGCAGCACGACCGTAGCCCGGGCATCGTTGAGCGCCCGGTGGGCCTGGCCAACCTTGATTCCATGCTGAGCCAGCAAACTGTGGAGCCCCCGCGAGGGAAAGCCCTTCCACGTCCAGTGAATATTTGCCATAGAGCAGTACCAGCGTTTCTTCCTGGCAAGCGGGAACAGCCGCCCGATAAACGCCCGGTCGAACTTTGCGTTGTGGGCGATGAGAACGGCAGCTTGGTCGAGCATGCTGTTAACCCTCTCTGCGTCGAGGTGCTTACCCCGGACCATCTCGCAGGTGAGCCCGTGCTTTTCCCGGGCGGTGGCGTGGATCCGGCCCTTGGGCTCGCGCAGCCCTGCATACTCCTCCACGATGCCGATGACCTCGCCGGTGGTGGGCTCGTAGGCGAACAGCACCAGGGCCAGCTCGATCAGCTCATGCTTCGCCGGATCGAGGCCCGTGGTCTCGCAGTCAACGAAGGCGGCCAGGAACGGGGGCTTAGCGGCGTCATCAGAACCTGCTTCCTTCAGTCTTCGGGTCTTGCCCACGATCCCCATCGCTCCTCTGTCAAGTTCGCCACCCGGCGCCGGAACGCCGGGAACTCGGGGCCCAGGCTGTTTCACTCATTGCCCAGGCAGAAGAACCATGTCCCTTCAGCCAAGCGATGTCCTCTTTAAGAGGCGTTACCGTATCGGCCGCTTCCCTGCGTTTGATTTCCTCGGTCCCTTGACGATCTTCGCCTCCTCACCACCCGCCGGCACTTATAGTGGTAGACGGGGCGAAGATCGGGGTAGCTTCTGATGTGGCGGAAGACGCGCTCGGCGTGCTGCAGCCGCCGGTAGTGGGCATCCACCGCTCCGGCAGGCAGTTGTTCGGCAGCCAGGCGAGGTCTGCATCACGTAGGTGCCCTCCAGGACTCTAGGCCTGCCCGGTGAGCGACGGCGTGTTCGTCCATTGCGAAGCGCAGGACAAGGCTTGCTTTCCCTTCCGGAGAAGCCGGCTGGGTGTCAATCCCCCCGAGCGCCGCGACCCCGGCCTTGTCCAGGATGACGTCCACCTTTTGCTGCAACTTGACCCAGCTGTAGTAGCAGTCCCTGACCGCCGTGCGGGCCAAGACCGCCAGGTGTTGCCGGGCCTGGTGCATGCCCTTCTCACGGGGCCGGGCCGCCCGCTCCCACCGGCATTCGTGCGGAGAGGCAGCCCACGTAGTGCACCCCGTTCTCTATGCACTCTAACACGCCCTGCCGGTCGGAGGGTTCCCATTGCTGCGGACCCAACTGCTCCAGCGGTCGCCGTTGGCTGCGCCAGTCCACCCGCAGGATATATTCAGGGCCGAGGTCTTCCAGCGTGTCGATGCTCGTCTAACTGTACGACCAGATGCCTATTGGTGACTGTTGAGCCCGTCCCGGCAAGATCTGGTAGGGCGCTCCTTCTGGCCTCCCCCCTGGAATTCCTCCTTCCCGAAGTGTGGGTGCGCAAATTTTAAGTTATTTTCTCATTTCAGGGATGGCGTGAGCGAGGGGCCAATCTTTGGCGACAGCCCGTGGGGAGGTGTCCCCTGGCCCGATGCGTAGGGAGGCTTGCGGCACTCGCCCCCGCCGGTTCAAGGGGCGCGGGGTTGAAGGAACGGTTGACCACGGAGCCAGTCTCGCCCGGCCAAACCCAGCTTTCGATACATACTAGCGGACTGGGGCGGCGGGGCCAGGGACACGTGGTTCCTGGAAGGGAAACGTGAAGCGCCAAGCGAACACGAGTGGAGGGTCGCTTGGCGCTTGAGGGGTACCGTATCACTGCCCTATGGCAACCAGCCAGTCCCTCCATAACATGTTTGCGGATTGCTTCCTGACCGTCAACGGTGCCGGCAAGACCACGCTACTCAGGCAGCTGATGGGACTGGTGGCTCCCACTTCAGGCTCGATCTTCCTGTATGGCGAAGAGACCATGCGGCCGTGGTCTCTGGGTAACCCCGGTCGAGCGCGCCTCCGTGCTGCTAGTGCTGGAGCTGTTGATGGGCGGCGGCTTCGAGCAACTGGAAGACTTCCGGCTCATCTTACCGACCTTGGAAGATGTGTACCTGCAGCCGGGAGGAGGCGTAGCGACTTGCTCCAGCATGATAGGGGAGAACCCGGAGGGCGGGCGGTGCAGCACCAAGTCACGGGCCACCTGGTCTACGCCAGGCGGCCTCGTCACGGGCGGTAGCCGCCCGCTGGTGGCGGGCATATGCCGACCTGGTGTTCGTGCGGTGGGCCAACATGCACAACGAGTAGTACTTCGGTCTCATCGCAGGCCTGCTTTTACCTTTGGGGCTACTGGGTTTTTGTGCATGAGCGGCACCGCGGTCGATCCGGCCGCCGGCCTCTGCGTTACGGCGGGCAACGCCACTGTGTCGCTGGTCATGGGACCGATGCAGTCGCTATTCAACGACCTGGCCTGGGGCCGGTAGCGCAGCGACCTCGAATACTACGCCGCGCTCCCCGTCTCCAAACTCCAGCTTACCCTCGCGTTCGCCACGGTGTCGGCCTTTTTCATCGTGCCTTCCAGATTCCCGGCCATTGCCGCCGGCCGGCTCATGTTCGGCTTCCCGGTGTACTGGAGCACCTGGCTGCTGCCGGTGGTGCTGCCATCCGCGTTGTCCATGGCCGGGGTCGATATCCTCTCCGGCGTGCACGCCCGTAGCGGTCGCCACGCCAACATGTTCAATTCCATGGTCACTGTGATACTCCTGTCCCGGTCTTCATCCCGTACGAGAACCTGCGCGGCTGATGCAGTGGACCTCCCGCCTGCTGCCTGCCAGCTGCGTGGCGGATGCCCTGCGGGCGGCCTCGGCCGGGGATATGGGCATCACTCTGTGGGCGAACATCGCTGCTGTTGCCGCCTCCACCGGGGTGACGGCGTACTGGGCCGCGCGGCGGGTGGAGTGAGCCCCCAAAGGGCAAGTCCGGCCCAGGGCAGAATGGACCGTGAGCATCTGCACATCCACAGGCAGACTGGGGCATGCTCATGCAGGAACGGGTGCTACTAACCTGGTATATTAGGAGCGACGGCCAGTAGTTGGGAGGTGCGACGTTGAAAGAGCGAGTGCAGGAGGTCTTGGACAAGATCCGGCCCCGGCTGCAGCAAGACGGCGGCGACGTGGTTTTGGTGGAAGTAGATGACAAGGAAGGCGTCGTGAAAGTCAGGTTGACGGGAGCCTGCCACGGTTGTCCGATGGCGGCGATGACCCTGAAAAACGGCATTGAGCGCTGGCTCAAGCATGAGATCCCGGAGATCAAGACCGTTCAGGCGGTATAGAGAGTGACCGGCTTCCCATCCGGTGGAGCGGCCGGGTCTGGGCCGGACGGTGCCATGCCCCGGTAGGCCGGCGGCCGCTTCTTGCCATGGGTTAGTGTCGCTTTGGCGTTCTCACCCGTGCCCTGGCCAGGGTGGGCGCCTGCGTAGGCGTGGGAGGGCGGCCGTCTAGCCGGCGGGTCGCCCTCTTGGCGTAACGGCCCGGTGGTGCCGGGCGCAAGTCCCTTCCCATACCGGCACGGCCGCGGCACTGCACCGGAATTCCGTTTTGGCGCCGTTCGAAGTGAGGATATCGCCATGACCCTGCCCCTCAGGCGACGCACCCGGGGATTCCGGGCCCTCGCTCGCCGCCCGGCATGGGCAGGCGCCGACTTCCCCCGCTCAACCGGTAGCCGCGGTCGAGTTCCCTACCGGGTAGCGTGACCGCACGCGGTGCTGCCTGGGGTTGAAGGCGAGACTTTCGATAGCGTAGCTGCCGCGCTCCCTGGAAGACACGCCTCTTCCCCCGAGCTACTCCCACCTGCTCAGGCCGGCGGGCTCCGGCTTGCGCACGCAGCTTCTTAGGGTAGGAATCTGGATGCCGCCGGCGAATAGAGCTGCCGTCCTTCAGCCCATGAGGAAAGGAGGTGCGGTCTTGCCCTACACCATCAATGACGAATGCGTGGCCTGCGGAGTCTGTGCCACTGAATGTCCAGCCGGGGCCATCAAAGAGGGTGACGTCAAATACAGCATTGATGCGGAGACCTGCACGGAGTGTGGTCTCTGTATCGATATCTGCCCGGTAGCGGCCATTCTGGCGCCCTGTTAGCTGGAGCAGGTCCGGCCTGGGGCAGGGGGGCCCGGTGGCTTTCACCGGGCCTTGGCCTTGCCCGGGCGGCCGCCCGGGGCGGTAGGCCGGGTCTCTCAACGGCAACACCCGGCCGGAAGCGACGCAGGATCATCGTTCCTGCCGCCATTACCGGTTGCCCATGGCTGCCGCGGCCTCCCGGTCCACCACCGCCGTCAGCAACGGATGCCGCTGCAGGATGGAGGCCGGGACTTCGGGCGTGACAGGCCCGCACAGCGACCGGCCGACGATGGGCGCCTTGTCCCGGCCGCTGGCCAGGAGCAGCACTTCGGCCGCTTCCATGATGGTGGCGATGCCCATGGACAGGGCGGCCCGCGGTGCATGGGCGGCAGCTCTCCCGAAATTTACCCGTACGGTATGCTCGGCCAGCTCGACCAGTCGCGTCCGGCTGTCAAAGGCGGTGCCGGGTTCATTGAAACCGATGTGACCATTCTGCCCGATGCCCAGTATGACCAGGTCCAGGCCGCCTGCCCGGACGATCTCCAGCTCGTAGGCGGCGCAGGCCTCCGCCGGATGGGGATGGGTGGCAGCAGGCGCGTGGGCCCGATTTGCGGGCACGTTGACATGGTCAAGGAAGTGCCGGCGTGTGAAGGCGTAGAAGCTGCGCGGGTCCTGGGGAGGCACCGGATAATACTCGTCCAAGTTGAAGGTAGTGACGCCGGAAAAGTCCACCAGGCCGGCCCGGTAGAGGTTGACCAGCTGCGAGTAGAGCCCGAGGGGGGTCCGTCCGGCGGGCAGGCCGAGCACCAGGTCTTGCTTGACCCGCACCCTCGCGCAGACCAGGGCGGCGGCGATGGAGCTGAGCTCCCGGTAGCCGGCGGCAACTTGGACCATCACCGGGACATCCGGGCGGCCGCCCTCACGTGGCCGCCACTCTGCTCAAGGAGAGCACTGGCCTGCGGTGCCATCAGCCCGGTAAGCGCCATGACTACGGCCACCTTCACGTCGGAGCGGGCCCCTTCCAGACACCGGACGGCTTCTTCTTCGCTGCACCCCGAGGCCAGCGCAACTATGCTTTTCGCCCTCTGCAGCAGTTTGGCGTTGGCCGGCCGCACGTCGACCATCAGGTTGCTGTAGACTTTGCCCAGGCGGATCATAGTCGCGGTGCTAAGCATGTTGAGAACCATTTTCTGGGCGGTACCCGCCTTCAGTCGGGTCGATCCCATGATCGCCTCCGGCCCGGTCGCCGGGCAGATGCCTATCTCCGCCATGCCGGCCAGCGGCGCGTCCGGGTTGTTGCAGATGGCGATGGTCCTTGCGTCCAGGCCCTTGGCCTCCCGGAGCGCACCGACCGTGTACGGTGTATGCCCGCTGGCGGAAATGCCCACCACGGCATCGGCAGGTCCGACGCCACTTTTCCGAACATCGGTCGCTCCCCGGTCCGCATCGTCTTCTATGCCCTCAATCGCCGCGGTCAGGGCCGCCTGCCCTCCCGCCATGATGGCCTGGACGGTCTCCGGCCCCACCCCGAAGGTCGGCCCGCACTCGGCGGCATCGATGACCCCCAGCCGCCCGCTGGTCCCGGCTCCCACGTAAAAGAGCCTGCCGCCCGAGCTCAGGCAGGCGACGGCAAGCTCCACGGCCCGGGCGATGGCCGGCAATTCGCGGTGGACGGCCACGGCCACGCCCAGATCTTCCCGGTTGAGCATGCCGAGGATCTCCAAGGTGTCCACGGCGTCGATGGCCAGGGTCCGCTCGTTGCGCCCTTCGGTAGGCCAGCTTTCCTGGTGAGATCCCGCTGCCATTTGACCACGTCCTCCCGTCGGGACCACCCGTGGCCCCTTTGGTCAACGCCGGGGGAACCATCGGGCCGGGGCAGGCCGGCCAGTGCCCGGGTCCCGCCGGGCAAGGCGGGGGGAAGCGCGCCCGGTAGGCCCGGCCAGCCCGGTCCCGCCATGCGTTTTCCGCGGACCGGAGCCAGGTTCCTGCTTGAAGGCACCGCAAGAACGGCCGGGCGCTGGCGGCCGCGTGCGCCCTGGCGTGCCCGGTCCGGAGGAATTGATGGGTGATCTGACGAACCGGGAGCCCGGTAGGTCGCCAAATGGGGGGGCGCCTCCCGGACAGGCCCGGGCGGGTGCCTTACCCGTGCGCGATGTGACGCGGCAGTATCCCGAACCAGTTATACCGAGGTGGAGAAGGTAATGAACAGCGATACCATCAAGCGCGGGTTTGAGCGCGCGCCCCACCGCAGTCTACTGCGGGCCACGGGCAGGTTGAGACGGGAAGCGGACTTGGGGAAGCCGTTTATCGCCATCGCCAATTCACTGGCAGAGATCGTCCCCGGCCACGCCCACCTGGGCGACTTCGTCGCGGAGATCAAAGAGGCAGTGTATGAGGCCGGAGGGATACCCTTTGAGTTCAACACCATCGCCCTGTGCGATGGGATTGCCATGGGCCACGCCGGCATGCGCTACAGCTTGCCTTCCCGGGAGTTGATCGCCGACAGCGTGGAAACCATGGTTCGGGGTCACCGGTTTGACGGGTTGATCTGCGTTCCTAACTGCGACAAGATCGTTCCCGGCATGGTGATGGCGGCGCTGCGGGTCAACATTCCCACCATTTTCGTGTCGGGTGGACCCATGCAGGCGGGCAAGACGGAGGATGGGAAAGCCATCGACTTGGCCTCGGTATTCGAGGGTGTAGGCGCTTTCCGCGCCGGCCGGATCGGTGAAGCCGGGCTACTGGAACTGGAGCGAGAGGCCTGTCCCGGCTACGGCAGCTGCGCGGGCATGTTCACGGCCAACTCCATGAATTGCCTGTGCGAGGGCATCGGATTGGCCCTGCCCGGCAACGGCACGGTGCTCGCCGTCGATCCCGGGCGCAGCCGGCTGAAGCGCCGGGCGGGAAGGCAGATTCTGGAGTTGGTTAGAGAGAACATCCGCCCAAGGGACGTGGTGACCATGGCGGCGGTGGACAACGCCTTCGCCCTGGATGTGGCCATGAGTGGCTCCACCAACACCATCCTGCATGCCTTGGCCATCGCCCAGGAGGCCGGGCTTGACTACCCGCTGGAGCGCATCAACGCGATCTCCGGGCGCACACCCACGCTGTGCAAGGTCTCTCCCGCATCGGACCTGCATATCGAGGATGTGGACCGGGCCGGCGGCGTCACCGCCATCTTGGGTGAACTGGCTCGCCGGCCGGGGCTTATAGGCCTCGACTGCCTTACGGTGGGGGGAGGCACCTTGGGGGACAGCATCGGCCAATCCCGTAGCTTGGACCACCGGGTGATCCGGAGCCTGGAGGACCCCCTGAGCCCCCAGGGAGGTCTGAAGATCCTCTTTGGCACCCTGGCCCCGGCCGGGGCGGTGGTCAAGACCGGGGCCGTCCTGCCCCAGATGCTACGTCACCGGGGCCCGGCGGTGGTCTTCGAGTCGGAAGCGGAAGCAGCTTCCGCCATCCTGGATAGGCGCATCCGGCCGGGTGATGTGGTGGTCATCCGTTATGAGGGCCCGAAGGGCGGTCCAGGCTTCATGGAGATGCTGGGCCCCACTGCCAACCTGATGGGCATGGGCCTGGGGGAGTCGGTGGCGTTGGTGACCGATGGCCGGTTCTCAGGAGCCACCCGCGGTGCCTGTATCGGCCATGTCTGTCCCGAGGCGGCCTCGGGGGGTCCGGTAGCCCTGGTAAGAGATGGCGACATCATCGCCTACGACCTGAATGAAGGCACCCTTGACCTGGAAGTATCCGAGCGGGAGCTGGCCACTAGGA
>DMHJ01000256.1:3413-3781 GCA_003449495.1 Clostridiales bacterium UBA8153 | reverse complement strand
CGCCACGGAGCCGTACTGGTGATGGCGGTAGGGAACCGGGGACCGGGGCTGGGTACGGCCGCCGCGCCGTTGGCCGGGGGCGCCATCACCGTGGGCGCCTACACTTCATCCGCCATGTGGCAACACCGGGGTCTACCGGGACAGGTCGAAAGCATCCCCGCATACTCCGGGGTAGGGGGTTCTGCCGTGGCCGGACCTGCCCTGGTGGCGCCCGGCCATGCCGTAACCTATGCTCCCGCCTGGCTGGGAGGCGCGGTGCAAAGCATCGAGGGCACCAGCGTGGCCGCAGCCTACACGGCGGGAGCCGTAGCTTTGCTTTTGGAGAGCGCCCACCGGCTGGGCATTAGACCGGGTGGCCATGAGGTCCG
>DMHJ01000256.1:0-3011 GCA_003449495.1 Clostridiales bacterium UBA8153 | reverse complement strand
GGCTTCGGCCTCCTGCAGGGAGACCGGGCGTGGGCCCGCCTGCAGGCAGACGGCCTTCCCGCCGGAGTGAGGGCATTCTTTGCGGAACCTCCGGCGGAGCCGGCCGCCACCCGGGTCTTGCGACCACCCCTACCCACCCGGGCCGAGCTGTCGTTCACCAATGGCGGCGCCCGGGACTGGAACCTCACCGTGACTTCACCGGCCCCCTGGCTGACCCTGGCCCCATCCACCTTGCGGGTGCCCGCCGGTCAGACCCGGCGCGCGGCCGTTGAGGTCGGGCCGTTGGCGACTCCGGGCCTACACCTGGCCGAGATCGTAGTAAGACAAGGCGCGCGCTACGAGGACACCGCCTACCTGGCGGTCATCTTCCCGCACCTGGGAGTGGGTTTGGGCGGACGTTTCTCTGAGGACCGCACCCTCATGCCCGGGAAGCTGGCCCGCTACTTTATCCAGGTGGACCCGGGTACGCTGAGCCTGGCCGTAGAGGTCGGGGCCTTGGGCGCCGCGCCACCTGCAGGTCTAGAAGTTTTCGTGTACGACCCCCAGGGCGCACCGGCCGGCCGGTGGGACGCCCGCCCGATGACCCGCCTGTCCTGGGACCGCCCGTCGCCGGGAGTCTGGGAGGTAGTAGTCCATGGGCCCCCGGGTGGCGCCGAGACCACCTTCAGGCTCAACGCCCAGCTGGATGCCTATCGGGTGGCGGCTCTACCCTCGGCCGACCCCACCCTGGGGGCCTTGGAGCTGCGGCGGTTGGGGCCAGCAACCCCGGTTAGGCTGGGTGTGTTTCGGGAATGGGGAAGCGCCGCCACCCAGCTGCTGACCGTGGAACCCGGCACCACGCTCTTTCGGTGGTTGAGCCCGGTACTACCGGGACTGGAGCTGTTGACCGTGAGGATCTGGAGGGCCCACGACCCGGACACGGACCTTGACCTCTTCCTATACTATTACGACCAGCTGGCCCGGCGCTGGACGGAAGTGGGTGCCTCCCGCACCGTGGGGACTTCGTGGGAGCAAGTGATCATCAGGCGTCCTGCGGAGGGCTCGTACGTGGCGGCCATCGAAGCCCGTAGCCGGGAGGTGGGCGCCCCCATCGAGTTCAGTTACGAAGAGAGCCTGCGCCAGCCCCTGGCCGTCGGTATCACGCCATCCCAGCTGAGCATGGATGATGGCGCGCGTGCCACCGTCTTGCTGGCGGGATTACCCGTGGACCACCTGGATGGTCTGTACTTGTCCGTGACCCCGGAAGCCGGGACCGGCCTAGGCGCCTTGCCCATCCCCACCGGGCGTCATCTCCTCCGTCTTGAGCTTCTGGCCAGCACCGACGGCCAACAGGCGTTGCTCACTATGCGAGACGCCGCCACTATGCGCGCGGTCTCGGGCACGGTCCATTTAGCAGGCTTTGTGTACCAGGTCGATCGGGGAAGAGCTTGGGTCCGGCTACCCCCGGGGGCCAACCGCGTGGTCATTCAGGCCCAGTCCGCCGACGGTCGGGGCTTCTTTCAAGGCGAGCTAGCTGTCTTGGGCCGGAGGATGCCCACGCCCGAGCCTGCGGTGCGGGATGGAGTGGACGAACGCATACTCCGTACCTTGCTGGTCGGTCCTTAGCTTGGCTTGGGCTGCGCATGGTTGAGCATGCGCCGGTCGTGTGGGTGCTGCGACGGGCCGTGGTGCTCAGGTCGTCGCGGCGGCGGCTTCCGGCGGGCAGTTCAGTGTAGGCGCAGCTTGCAGCTCATCGAAAGGTCATCCCGGATCAGTCCGGCGGAGCCGGGATCACCTCCAACTTCTCGCGAAGAAAAGATCATCGTTGCACCCATGCCGGGCGTTTGTGCCCACCGGGCATTTCGCCTCTCAAGCATCACCGCTGTGCACTGAGCGGTCGTCCGGTGCGCGGGCTCGGCCCCGGGACAGGTTACGGGCCGGGGTGGCCCGTAGCCGCCGGGATCCGTCGCCGCCGTCAGCGGTTGAATGGAGCCTTACAGGAACTCATCCCGGCGGTGGGTGAGTGCGAAGGCCAGAACCTTGACCTCCCGGGAGACCGTCTCGATGTCCTCCCCGGAGCAGCGTTAGGGAATGCTCCGCCTTCTTCTCAGCCGACCACCTGTGTCGCTCATTCATCCGGATAACTGCACCCCCGGGCGGAATCTCTGCTCCCATCCCGGCTCTCTTCCCTATTGCGCGTCCAGGGTCAACGGGTGCGGTTTACAGGTCATGAAGAGTGGGCGTCGATGGCAAAGAAGTAAAGCGTAACGAGGGACTCCGTTACACCGTCAGGTCCAAGAACCCGGTAGTGGCCGGCAATCCTGCCACGCTCTGACAGCACGAGTCTGAGAGTGTCCACCCCTCCCAAGCCTGCCTGGTCGGTTTCCCACCATCAGAAGGTGGAACCGGAGGTTTGCCGAATACTTACCGCCATGCAGTTTGATGACATAACCGTCCGGGACTGGCCCTGACTCCGGTGAAGGGGGCCGGCTGGACGGGGCCGGCGCCTCCCGGCGTCCCGCCGGGTTGGCTTCCAGATCCGGCCGTAGATCTAACCGGTGCTGAACCAGGGCAGAGTCGCAGTCGGATAGACGGGACGGTTGGAAGAGGTTGCCCACCTTACCGGTCGATAGGTCGCTTTTGGGGGGATGGAGAGTGCCTGGGAGCCGAAGGCTATGCATGTTCCTGATCCTTGCTTTGGTCGTGGCATCGGTGGGGGTAAATGCCCTCCCCACCCTGGCCGGCCCGGCGCCAGGTGCCACCGACCAGTTCCGAGTGGACGTCATTCTACAGCTCCTCGAAGTGATCACCAGCCAGTTTGATGGTGAGGTGGATCCTTCCCGCCTGTTGCACGGGGCTTTACGGGGCATGCTCAATGCCCTGGGCGACCCCTACGCCGGCTACTACGACCAGCGCCAGCTGGCCCACTTCATGGAGGGCATCCAGGGCCGGTTCGGCGGAGTTGGCATCATCATCCAGCTCATCCGGGAAGAAGTGACGATCGTCGCGCCCATCCCGGGCACTCCCGTCGA
>DMHJ01000114.1 GCA_003449495.1 Clostridiales bacterium UBA8153 | reverse complement strand
CCCGCTGGCCCGGGGCGAGCCGGCCCGGCTGTCGGCTTCGGGAGGTTCCACCCCCAAGACCATGGCGGGTAGCCCGCCGGTCGCCGAGTTCACCCACAGAATCCGCATGGGCGCCGGCGGCAACGGCCAGCCCGGTAAGGTGGTGCCCAGCATGACCAGGGCTTCCCCGCCGTTACGTGAGAGCAGGTACCGGATGAACCTCCGGCTGTCGACCTGGATGGCCCGGCCTGCATCCACACGGCGACCGCGATGATGGCAAAGTTGTCATCGGCTAGTATCATCCCGGGAGCTTCCTTGCTCACATCCGTACCCGCAAGACCCACGGCGATGCCGGCGTCCGCCTCTTTGAGGGCGGGGGCGTGGTTGACTCCATCGCCGGTCATGGCCACCACCTGCCCTTGGGGCCGGAAGGCGCGAACGAGCCACCATTTCTGCCGGGGAGAAACCCGCGCGAACATCGTTATCTCCCGGAAGTTGTGGCCTGGGCCGGATGGATCCAGCTCATCCAGCTGGCTAGCGGTTACCCCCCGGCTGCCGGGGAGCCGGAGACCGGCTTCCCGGGCCCGGGCGGCGACGGTAGGCGGGCAATGGCGGGGAAGGCTTCCGGTCGGGGCGGGTGCCGTATGCCCACTAGGCCTGGGAAGACGGCATCCTTCTCTACCTCACCGGCAGGGAAGGATGTTAACCCCCGGTAAGCCAGCCCCAGCACGCACCAGCCGGCACCGGCCAGCTTCACGGTGGCCGCCAGCCGCATCATCACCATGAAGTCCTTGAACGGCTCGAAGGGGATCCGCGAGGGTATGCACTCGCCACCGGTGGGCAGCACGTTGGGCTCGCAGCGGTCCAGCCGCCCCGGCTGTGCCTTACCGTCAGCCCCGACGCGGGAGTTCCCAATCGCTCCAGGACCGTATGGTGGTCAAACGCGTCCCAGTGCAGTTTCCCCACTCCCCTCGCCCCCAGCTACCAGATCTCCATGTCCGGGCGAAAAGGACGAGCCCGGCTCCAAGGCCGGGCCCGCGAGCACGGGACTACTTCTTGGCGTACGTATCCTTCCCTTGACACTCAGGGCATTTACGGGGCTTGCACTTGGCTTCCTTTTCCTGGCCGCATGCTGAGCACTTCCAGATCGACATGTGGCTCCCTCCTCTCCTTCCTAGACGTCGTCAGGCCGCAACCTGCCCAGCTCCCGGCCTTCCCGGCTGAGGCGGGTGGTGCCGAACACCAGCCCCCCTACCTCTTGCCCCACCGGCGTGAACACCGTCGCCGTGCCGGTGGAGAGGTCCAGGCTCTCCAGGACTCCGATGCCGGCCAGTTCGCCGCCGTCGTCTAAGAGCCCGACCTGGAGCTGGCTGAAGTTCTCCAGGGCCACTGCGTGTACCCGCTCGGTATCTGCCCAGGGGCGGTAGGGCACCTCTCCGGGCAAGACCGCCCAGGTGCCGTCGGCGGCCTGCTCGGCGTAGGCTATGCTGACTCCCAGTTGCACCTCTAGCTCATCCCGGGCGGCAGGATCCAGCGGTACACCGGTCCGGTACCGGGTACGCAGGCACTTCACCTGTGTAAGGTCCAGCACCCGCAGGGTCGCACCGCGCAGAGCCCGGCGATAGCCGGCTTCCCGGGCCGCCCGGCGTTTCTCCCGGTCCTTGATCTGCACCTCCGGCCGGACGGTCAGGCGCCAGATACCCACGGGATACGGGCAGGCGGACAACAGGTGCTCCAACTCCTGTGCCCGCTGGATGGCCACCAGGTGGCGGGGCCGTAGCCCTTCCAGTAAGGCCTGGTTCAGGTACCGCCCCCGGGAGCCGTGGACCAGCCCGGTGGTGTTGACCACCACCGCCTGTACACCCAGCCGGTGGGCCGCCTCTACCATGCGCCAGCAGCCGGCCAGGAAGAAGGCCTCCAGCCCGGGCGGTGAGGTGGCGCCCACAAAGAACTGAGCTTCCGGCCGGACCTCGCTCCAACCGGCCACTTGGCCGCCGGTGCGGGCCATGGCGATGACCCCCGGTGGGCCCAGGTCCGACTGGCCGGTGTCCGTGTCCACCACGGCCGGGTTCACCCCGGACCCGTGGAGCCGGCGCGCCAACTCCAGTACCAGCGTGGATTTACCGGTATCGGTGGCGCCCAGCACCACCACTACTCCCGGCCTCTCCGCCAGCTCTTGTACCAAGCGCTCAAGGTCCGTCACGCGAGCATTCTCCCCAGCGCGTAGGGTCCTGTCCATGCACTACCACCGGGACCTCCGGCCCGCTACCGCACCATCATCGCGTCCCCCGGCCGGTCTTTTCCGCCCGCACAGTTACCGTCCGCTTTTCCCACCCACGCCAGGATCGCTTCGCTATAGGACATCCTCTGCGGGGGTAACACCTTTTCTGCGGCCCAGCCCAGGGACAAGTAAGTGACGACTTCGATGTAGCCGGGCAGCTGGAAGTGCCGGTGGATGCCATCGATCTGTTGCTGGGAGAAGGTGGACCAGCACCCGCCCAGCCCCTGGGCATGGGCCATGAGCGCCATGTTCTGGAGGGCCGCTCCTACGTCCAGCAGCTGGTTCTTCTTGGGAGGCGGGTACTGCACCTGATCATAACCTCTGGTGTCCACGCAGCAGACGATTTTCACCTTCTCCACTTCGAATTCCAGGTTGGCGAACTTCCTAAGGACTTCGGGATCTTCGATGACGATGAACCGCCAGATCTGCAGGTTGCAGCCGCTGGCCGCCCACATGCCCGCCTCCAGGATCTTCTCTACCATCCAAGACGGCACCGGCCGGTCATCCCAGTGGCGGTAGGACCGGCGGCCCAACAGCAGTTTCTCCCAGGCCTGCATGTCCTGGGGGTTCAGGGGTTCGGGGAGATATCCCCCCGGCACGGCTTCAATCTGCTCTCCCCGCTTTACCCGCTCGGCGAGTTCCATGAGGGTGCGCATCCACTTGATGTCCGGCAGATCGGTCGGCAGCCCTCGCGCCTGCCAGACGTCGAAAATTTCCCGCACCACGCCACCGAACGCCGGTCCCGGCCGGCGGCCCTGGTGGATGATGGAGTACAGCTGGTGCTCGATGGTGTGGTGCACGCGTTCCCGCAGGTGCATGCGGAGAAACGTGGGATCCATCTGCATCATTTCATCCTTGGTGAACCTTCCGGCCATAAGCGCCTCCTTACCGGGAAGACCACCGCGGCTAAGCTTTTCGCTCCAAGTTGGGCCGGACCACGATCTCGCAGCAGCTGTCACCGTCCAGCACATTGTGGGCGTGGACGCACACGTACTCTCCGCCGTAGTAGGCAGCGAACTTGGCCTGGTCCACCCGGCAGTAGAGCCGGGCCAGCTCCCGGCCGGTACCCACGGCCTGCCAGGTCTTGGCCAGCGGGCACAACGTAGTGCCCCTGAACTCCCGTCCATCGGCGGCCCGGCAGGGGCCCGACCGCCAGCCCCGGGAGGGCAGGTCTGCCACGGCGGCGAAGTTCTGCGGGGTAGGTTCCATTCCCCGGGCGAGCACGGCTTCCCGTACCGCGCTCCCACAATGCTGGCCATACTTCCACACGGCATCTTCCACCAGCTCTTTGCCTTCTTCATCGCCGAGCCGCTCTACGATGGCTTGGGTCAGGTAGTGGTAGAGCAGGGCCATGCGCCGGGCCATGAGCCACACATCGTGCTCCCAGCCATCCTCGGTCACCTGGTCAAACCACCTGTACCCGGATTCTCCCGTCAATTGCCCTCTCCCCTTCCTGTTCTCCGACTCCCCGGCCATCCGGCCCACTCCTTCGAATGCGGAGGTGACGCAATCCGGAGCGCCACGCCGGCTTGGCTGGGACCGGCGCGCTCGCCGCCGGCCCCCGCGCGCCTTCAGGCCCCATCCTCCCAGGCCCACCGCCCTACCGGTGGCTCCCGGTAGCCTAGAGAGCCTGCTTGAGAAACTCCCAGTATTCGTCGCCCCAGTGTTTCTTGATGAACTCGTCCCGCCCCGAAGCCGCCCGGTCCTCCCGGTAGAGCTCCGGCTCTTTACAGTGGAAGTCCTGGTGGTACTCTTCGGCGGGATAAAACTGGGTGGCAGCCAGGATCTCGGTGACCACCGGCCGGGAGAACCGGCCTGAAGTCGCCAGGGCCTGCTTGGAAGCTTCTGCCTGTTGCCTCTGGTGTCCGGTGGTGTAGAAGATGGCCGTTCGGTAGGAGGGCCCGCGATCGTGAAACTGGCCCCCGGGGTCGGTCGGGTCTATCTGCATCCAGAAGGCGCGTAGCAGCTTCTCATAGCTGATGATCTCCGGATCGTAGATGATGCGGACCACTTCGTAATGGCCGGAGGTCTGGGACTTTACCTGCTCGTAAGTGGGATTGGGAACGTGGCCGCCGGTGTACCCTGAACGCACTTCCTTGATGCCGTCCAGTAGCTCAAACGGGGAGACCATGCACCAGAAGCAGCCACCGGCAAAGATGGCGGAGGCCAATTGCCCGCTCATAGGATCACCCCTTTCGCCGTTGCTCGAAACGGTAGCCATCATCATACTACCGCTGATTCCTGCTTCATCGCGAACCCGGCGTTCGCCTTCTGCCGGCAGGACCATCCCCGCAATACCGACGGCGACGGCCGCTTACCCGCGGCGGCGTACCCACAGGCGGCGCACCGCAGGCTGGCGTAAGCGGGGTGCCGGCCACGACCTCGCGGCCATACCCCTCGCCTGGCAAGAAAGCAGGCGGTGGAAACTCTCTCCACCAGGTGTCAAGCAACGCCCGGTTGAGAGCAGCCTGCGCCGCGCGTCCGCTGCCTGCCGCGCGTCGAGTCAGG
>DMHJ01000186.1 GCA_003449495.1 Clostridiales bacterium UBA8153 | reverse complement strand
GCGGGTTGGCGGTGGCCTTGGCGGAAAGCTGCTTTTGGGCCGGCCCGGGCGCGGCAGGGGTGGAGGTGTGCCTGGACGGGGCGCGCCCCGACCTGGCCCTTTTCGGGGAATCCCATGGGCGCATGCTGGTGTCCTGCCGCCCGGACCGGATGGAGGCGGTACTGGACGCGGTAGCGCGTGGCCGGGTGCGGGCCCGGGTCCTGGGACAAGTGGTCGACGGGCGGTTTTCCCTGGCCTTACCTGCGGCCGGGGTGGAGCTGGCCTACGAGACCCGGCAGCTGGCCGGACGGTGGGAGGGGGCGTTGGCGTGCCATATGGACCAGATGAACTGAAGGAGGCCTGTGGAGTGTTCGGGGTGTGGGGGCATCCGGAAGCGGCCCAACTTACCTTGTACGGCCTGTATGCCCTGCAGCACCGCGGGCAGGAGTCGGCGGGCATCGCCGCCCTCTCCGGCGGGTGCCTGAGCTACGTGCGCGGCATGGGCTTGGTCTCCGACGTGTTCTGTGACGGGGTGCCGGCGGATCTGGAAGGAGCTGCCGCCATCGGTCACGTCCGCTACTCCACCACCGGCGCCAGCTCGCTGGAAAACGCCCAGCCGCTGGTGATCAAATACCGCCGCGGGCAGCTGGCGCTGGCCCATAACGGCAACCTGGTCAACGCCCGGCAGCTGCGGGAAAGCCTGGAAGAAGGCGGGAGCATCTTTCAAACCAGCTCGGATACGGAAGTGGTGGCCCACCTGGTGGCCCAGCGCTCCCGGGAAAGCTTGGAAGCGAGCATCCCCGCCAGCTTCCGGAAGGTAGCCGGGGCGTATGCCTTCGTGTTCCTGACGCCGGACGGCATGGCCGGCATCCGTGATCCCCACGGTATCCGGCCCCTGGTCCTGGGACGGCTGAACGGCGGCTATGTGCTGGCTTCAGAAACTTGCGCTTTGGATGCGGTGGGGGCGGAGTGTCAGCGGGAGGTCGCCCCGGGAGAGCTGGTGCTCATTGACGACCGGGGCCTGCGGTCTTTCCAGGCCTTGGAGCCCGAACCTTTGCGGCTGTGCGCCTTCGAGCACATCTATTTCGCCCGGCCCGACTCCCAGTTTGATGGGGTCAACGTCCACGCCGTGCGCAAGGCGTTGGGCCGGAAGCTGGCGGAAGCTTATCCCGTCGAGGCCGACCTGGTCATGGGCGTCCCGGACTCCAGTGTCTCGGCGGCGGCGGGATACGCCGAACAGGCGGGCATCGCCTGCGACATGGGGCTGATCAAAAACCGCTACATCGGCCGGACTTTCATCCAGCCCAGCCAGGCCCAGCGCGACTTCGCGGTGAAGGTGAAGCTCAATCCCATGCGCAGCGTAGTTGAAGGCAAGCGGGTGGTCCTGGTGGACGACTCCATCGTGCGCGGGACCACTTCCCGGTACATCGTGCGTCTCCTCAAGGAAGCTGGGGCCAAGGAGGTACACCTGCGCATCGCTTCGCCGCCTTACCGCTTCCCGTGTTTTTACGGCATCGATACCTCCGCGCCTTCGCAGCTGGTGGCCGCCGGTAAGGGTCTGGAGGAGATTCGCCGGAGCGTGGAGGCCGACTCTCTGGCCTACCTCACCCAGGAGCAGCTGTTCGAGGCGCTGGGCTCCGACCGGTTCTGCACCGCATGCTTTGACGGGGAGTACCCGGTGGCCGTTAGCGTGGGTCCGGAGAAGGATTGCCCGGAGGTGATGGATGATGAAGTACCGGGAGGCCGGCGTTGACATTGACGGGGCCCAGCAAACGGTCAAGGGGCTGAAGCGGCTGGCCCGGGCCACCCTGCGCCCCGGGGCCATGGGCGAGATCGGGGGTTTCGGCGGGCTGTTCCAGGTACCCGCCGGGTACCGGGAACCGGTGATGGTGGCCGGTGCCGATGGGGTGGGCACCAAGCTGCTGGTGGCCTTCCTCATGGACAAACACGATACCGTGGGCATCGACTGCGTGGCCATGAATGCCGACGACGTGGCGGTAACCGGAGCGGAACCCCTCTTCTTCCTGGACTACCTGGCCGTAGGCAAGCTGGACCCCGGGCGGGTGGAGGCAATCGTTGCCGGGGTGGCCGAGGGTTGCCGGCAGGCCGGATGCGCCCTCATCGGCGGCGAGACCGCCCAGCTGCCCGGTCTGTACCAGGAAGGCCATTATGATCTAGCCGGGTTCTGTGTGGGCGTGGTGGAGCGCTCGTCCATCATCGACGGGGCGAAGATTGCCCCGGGGGACGTCCTGGTGGGCCTAGCTTCGTCCGGTCTCCACTCCAACGGGTACAGCCTGGCCAGGCGCGCCCTGCTGGACATGGGCGGCTTTGCCGTGGGCGACTACGTGGCAGAGTTAGGCAGGACCCTGGGTGAAGAGCTCCTGGAGCCCACGCGCATCTACGCCCGCACCCTGGTGGAAATGGCCCGGCAGCTCCCGCTGCTGGGGGCGGCCCATATCACCGGCGGCGGCATTACCGACAACCTTCCCCGGGTGTTGCCGCCCGGCACCGCCGCCCGGGTGGACCGGTCGGCCTGGCCGGTTCCCCCGGTGTTCGAGCTCATCGCCCGGGTAGGGCAGGTGGACCGGGAGGAGATGTACCGGGTGTTCAACATGGGCATCGGTATGGTCCTGGTAGTTCCTGCGACCGAGGCCCAGCGCTGCGTCGACTGGGCCGCCGGGAACGGGACCCCGGCCTACATATTGGGGGAGATCATCCCCGGCAGTCCGGGCGTGCGCTATGGCTAGGAGGTGCCGCCGGTGAAGACGGCGCTCATCAGCGTGTTTGATAAGACCGGGGTGTTGGATTTCGCCCGGGGTCTGGCCGGATTGGGCTACTGCCTGGTTTCCACGGGCGGGACCGCCCGTACCCTGGCCGCAGCGGGCCTGCCCGTGCTGGGCGTCTCCCAACTCACCGGCTTTCCGGAAGTGCTGGATGGAAGGGTGAAGACCCTACACCCGGCCATTTTCGCCGGGATCTTGGGTCGCCGGGACACGCCCGGTCACTTGGAGGAGCTGGCCCGGCACGGCCTAATTGGCATTGATCTGGTGGCGGTGAACCTATACCCGTTCACCCAGGTCGTCTCCCGGCCGGAACTCACCTGGGAAGAGGCGGTGGAGCACATCGACGTGGGCGGAGTGGCCTTGCTGCGGGCGGCGGCCAAGAACCACGAGTCCGTCATCGTGGTGCACGATCCCGCCTGCTACCCGGAGATCCTGGAGCAGCTGCGCCGGGGGCCCGTTGGCCGGGAGGAGCGCCGCGAGCTGGCGCGCCGGGTCTTCGCCCATACGGCGGCCTACGACGGCGGCATCGCCGCCTACCTGGGCCGGGAGGGAGGGCGAGCTCCGCTGCTGCCCGCTACCTTGGTGCAGGTCCACGAAAAGGTGCAGGACCTGCGGTACGGGGAGAACCCCCACCAGGCGGCCGCCTTCTACCGGGATGCCCGGCAGCGGACCGGACTGGCGGCCCTGGAGCAGCTGGCGGGCATCCCGCTTTCCTATAACAACCTGGCCGATGTCGATGCCGCTCTGGGCGCGTTGGGGGAGTTCACCGAGCCCGCGGCGGTGGTGGTCAAGCATGCCAACCCTTGCGGTGCGGCGGTGGGACCCGACGTAGCTACCGCCTTCGCCCGGGCGCGGGACGCCGATCCGGTGTCCATTTTCGGTGGCATCGTGGCGGTGAACCGACCGGTGGACGAGGAGTTGGCCGCCCTCCTGGTCCCCATCTTTTTGGAGGTGGCCATCGCCCCCCGCTTTCTCCCGGTCGCCCGGGACATGCTAGCCCGCAAGACCAAACTGCGATTACTGGAAGGACCGCTGGCCCCGGGCGCGCCCGGCCTGGACTGCAAGAGCATTGCCGGCGGCCTCCTGGTGCAAGAGCGGGATGCGACGGAAGACGACCCGGCCGCCTGGCGGGCGGTGACCGCGCGTGCTCCCAGCGGCCAGGAGGCGGCAGCCATGCTCATGGCCTGGAAAGTGGTCAAGCACGTCAAGTCCAACGCCATCGTGGTGGCTACGGCCGAGGCCACGCTGGGCGTGGGAGCCGGCCAGATGAACCGGGTCAACTCCACCCGCCTGGCGCTGGAACAGGCCGGGCCCCGGGCGGCAGGCGCCGCCCTGGCTTCCGACGCCATGTTTCCCTTTGCCGACAGCGTGGAGCTGGCGGCCCGGGCCGGCATTTCCGCCGTGGTTCAGCCCGGCGGTTCCGTGCGCGATGCGGAGGTGATCGCTGCGTGCGATGCCGCCGGCATGGCCATGGTCTTCACCGGACGCCGCCACTTCCGTCATTGAAGGAGCCCAGCATGATCAACGTATTGGTGGTAGGGGGAGGAGCCCGCGAGCACGTGCTGGCGGCAGCGTGCGCCGCCAGCCCCCGGGCAGGACGAGTGCTGGTCGCCCCGGGTAACCCCGGCGCAGCGGAAGTGGCCACCTGCTTCCCGGTGCCTACCGGCGACACCGCCGGTCTGATGCGGCTCTGTCGCGAAGAAGAAGTGGATTTGGTGGTGGTGGGGCCCGAGGAACCGCTGGCGGCCGGGCTCTCCGACCTGCTCAGGGAGAAGGGGTACCTGGTGTTTGGACCCGGGCGGGCCGCCTCCGCCGTGGAAGCGAGCAAAGCCTGGGCCAAGGCGTTCATGGCCCGCCACGGCATCCCCACCGCCGGTTACCGGGCGTTCTCCTGTGTGCGGGAAGCCTGCCGCTACGTAAGCTCCCATCCCCTGCCCTTGGTGGTGAAGGCCGACGGGCTGGCTGCCGGCAAGGGGGTAGTGGTGGCCCGGGACCAAGCCACGGCCTTGGCGGCGGTGGAACGCCTGATGGTCGAGGAGGCGCTGGGCCGGGCGGGACGTACCGTGCTCATCGAGGAGTACCTGGAAGGGGAGGAGCTGTCGGTCTTGGCCATCACCGATGGGGAGACCATCGTGATGGCGCCTGCCGCCCAGGACCACAAGCGGGCTGGCGATGGCGATGTGGGCCCCAACACCGGTGGCATGGGCGCCTACTCCCCGGTGCCCCAGTGCCCGCAGGCATGGACTCACGATATCAGACTCAGGATCATTGAGCCGGCGGTGGCCGGCTTGGCCGCAGAAGGATTGCCGTACCGGGGAGTGCTCTACGCCGGGCTCATGGTCACCAAGACCGGGGCTAAAGTGCTGGAGTTTAACGCCAGGTTCGGTGATCCCGAAGCCCAGGTGGTCCTGCCCAGATACAGCGGGGACGTGTTGGAACTACTGTGGGAGACCGCCTCCGGCCGGCTCCACCGCCTCCGGCCGGCCTGGTCCCCACTCTCCATGGTATGCGTGGTCATGGCTTCGGGTGGGTATCCCGGGAGCTACCGGCGGGGTCTGCCCATCACCGGGGTGGAAGCGGCCGCCGCCACGGGTGCCCGCGTCTACCACGCCGGCACCGCCCACGGCGACGGTGGGCTGGTCACCGCCGGAGGAAGGGTGCTCTCGGTGGTCGGTCACGGCCCGGAGCTGGCGGACGCGGTGAGCCAAGCCTACCGGGGTGTGGAAAAGATCTCCTTTGCCGGGGCCCACTACCGGCGGGACATCGCCGGCCGGGCGCTGGCCTATCCAGGCGGCTAGACGGGCAGCAGAAGGCTGGCGGGCGGGGTGCCGGCGGGGGCCGACCCGGTCATGACCATGCCGGACGGAGGGATGAGATGGACTTACGGAAACTAGGCAGGATCGCTTTGATCGCCGCCATCTACGTGGTTTTCACGATGCTGCCCCCCTTTGCCGGGCTTGCCTACGGGCCCATTCAGGTGCGCGTGTCCGAGGCTTTAACCGTCTTGCCCTACCTTACCCCCCTGGCCATCCCCGGGCTGTTCCTCGGATGCTTCTTAGCCAATCTGGCCAGCCCGTTTTTGGCCTACGATCTGACCCTGGGGCCCCTGGCCACCTTGACGGCGGCCTTTTTCACCCGCCGGGTGCGGCGTCCGCACTGGGCGCCGCTCCCGCCGGTAGTCATCAATGCCGTCGTGGTGTCCGCCTACGTGGGCCCGCTCACCGGTGTCCCCTACTTGCTCACCGTCGCCTACATCGCCGCCGGCCAGCTGGCGGCGTGCTACGGGCTGGGCTACCCGCTCTTGCTGTACCTGGCCAGACGCCGGGATCTCAGGCTCTGGCTGACCACCGGTTAAAAGGGCGATGGGCGGCCGGAGCCGCCCGTTGCGTCGCCACTACCGTTGGGGGCGGAAGCTGGCAAAGTCAGCCTGCTGGCCGTCCCCGGCAGTGGGTGGCTCGGTCTCGGTGCCTGAGGCGATGCAGTGGCTGCGCTTGTCGCTGTACTCACCGGCATTGACCACGCACTTCACCCGGTCAATGGGGCCCGGCCGGCCGCCCATCGTGTTACGCTGGGACATGCTGCGACTCCTGGCACGGGTCTGCCCTTAGCATGCGCCGGGTGAGGGAAGCCATGCGCCGGCTGGGCGAGCAAGGGAGGCAGGCCCGGGCCTGCCTCCCACGGGTGGGAGGAGCGCACGTTGGAGCATACGGCCGGGCCCGGGGTTGGGGTGCGGTTCCGCGGCATCATAGGCGCCGGCTCCCGTAACCGTGACTTCTGTCGACCGGCATGCGGCAGGACCGGCGCTCGTGTTTGTAGAAATCGTACGCTCCGGGGGCGGTGACTTGGACGCATACATATTGGTGGGTGGCGAGGGCTCTCGCCTGGGGCAGGACAAGACCGGGCTGGTAGTGGGAGGCCATAACGTCCTTGAGCACATGCTCACGGTTATGGCCCGGCATTTTGACCGGGTGTCCCTGGTGGGCGGCCAGGGGGTAAGCGGGGGTGGGACGGCACCGGAGTGGATTCCCGACCGTAGTCCGCGCCTGGGCCCGTTGGGGGGCATCCAAGCCGGGTTGACCCATACCCGGGGGAGCCATGCCTTCTTTGCCGCCTGCGACCTTGCCTTCTTCCGGGGCGATTTCGCCGCTTATCTGGCGCAAGAGGCGGGCGACTCTGATGCCGTCGTGCCGGCCTACGGCGGGTTCCTCGAGCCCCTGTTCGCCGTCTATGGGAGGTCGTGCCTGCCCGCCATCGGGTCGGTGCTGGCCCGGGGCGAGCGGCGGGTGAGCGCCTTCTTCCCTCACGTGCGCACCCGGCTGGTGCCCGAGGAGGTCATACGGGAATACGGTCATCCCGCGGTGCTGTTTCTCAACATCAACACCCCCGAAGACTTGGCCAGGGCGCAGCGCTTAGCGGGACCTCACCCGCGGGGACGCCTGGCCACCGGCGACCAGGTGCCGGTAGTGTCGGTGGTGGGGCGGTCCCATGCGGGCAAGACCCGTTTGGCGGTGCTGCTCATACACGAGCTGCGCCGCCGGGGTTACCGGGTGGTCACGGTGAAGCACGCGGCGGGCGGGTTCCAGTTCGACCGCCCCGGGTCCGACACCCAGCAGCATTTTGCGGCGGGAGCGGCGGCGGTGGCCGCGGTGGGAGCCGGCCGGTTGGGACTCATTGAGGCGGGAGATTTCTCCCTGTCCGGCGCCATCGCCAGGCTGGGCCCGTGCCACCTGGTCCTGGCCGAAGGATTCAAAAGGGAAGACTGGGCCAAAGTCGAAGTGTGGCGGGGGGAGGCCGGTCCCGTCTGTGGCGGCGACGCCCGGCTCATTGCCGGGGTGACGGAGGGAACGTGGAGCGTGGACGTGCCGCTGTTTCTGCCCACCGAGGCGGCCGGCTTGGCCGCGCATCTAGAGCTGATCCTGCAACTGCAGCGAGACGGGATGTGATCCCTTGCAGCTGGGGACCATGGAGCTGCTGGTCATCCTGATCGTCGCCCTGATCTTCGTGGGACCGGCCAAGCTGCCCGAGCTTGGGCGGGCGCTCGGCCGTGGGCTACGGGAGTTCCGCGAGCTCTCCTCCAGCCTCCAGCGCCAGCTGGAGGAGAGCGGGGAAAAGCGGCGGGAAGAAGAGGAACGGCAGGACCGGGGGGATGGATGATGCTGGGAAGGCTCGGCTGGCAGGAACTCGTCATCGTGCTGGTGATCGTGCTCATCATCTTCGGGCCGGGCAAGCTGCCGGGTATTGGTAAGTCCCTGGGCAAGGCCATCCGGGAGTTCCGCAAGGCCAGCCAGGGGCGGGAGGAGTCCGAGGAGGAGCCGCCCGCAGACCCGCCCGCCGGGTCATGAACCACCCGGACGGGGGCTCCCAGCAGCTTACCGTATGGGAGCATCTGGCCGAGCTCAGACAACGCCTCATCTGGGCGGCACTGTCGGTGGTAGCGGGCATGGCCGGCTGCTATGCCTTTATCGGCACTCTACGGGAGCTGATCCTCCGGCCGGTCCGGCAGGTGCCCATGGTGTACCTGGCGCCGGCCGAGGCCCTGGTCACCGACGTGAAGCTGATGCTTTTGGGAGGCGTGGCGGTGTCCGTGCCCCTGGTGTTCTACCAGGCTTGGGCCTTTGTGGCACCGGGTCTCACCCGGAGGGAGAAACCTCTGATCCTCGCAGCGGCCGCCGGCGGGTTGCTGTTCTTCTTGGCCGGAGCCGCCTTTGCCTACGGGATAGTCTTGCCCGTGACCATCAGGTTCTTTGTGGGTTTCGCCTCGCCCGGTCTGCAGCCCATGTTCTCCTATGGCCGCTACATTAGCTTTGCCGTATCCATGCTCTGGAGCTTCGGCCTGGTGTTCCAGCTGCCGCTGGTAGTGACGGTGCTGGCGGCCCTGGGTGTGGTCACCCCGGGGCAGTTGCGCAACTTCCGCGGCTACGCCATCGTGCTGGTGTTTGTGGTGGCGGCCTTGCTCACTCCCCCGGATGTGATTTCCCAGCTGGTGATGGCCGTTCCCCTGTTGCTGTTGTATGAGGTCAGCATCGGGCTGGCCTGGCTGGTGTGCAGGAAGAAGAAGCCGTCTGGAACCGCACAGTGATCTTGGAGGTGACTGTAATGATCGACCTTACCTACTGCCGGGCGCAGTTTCCGGCCCTGCAGCTACAAGTGGCGGGCCGGAGCGCCGTCTTTTTCGACGGCCCCGGAGGTACGCAGGTGCCCCGAAACGTCCTGGACGCCATCACCGGTTACTTGGTCCACAGCAATGCCAACGCGGGAGGGAGGTTCCACACCTCCCGCCTCAGCGACGAGCGGTTGGCCGGCGCCCGGCAGGCGGCGTCCGATCTTCTGGGGTGTTCCAGCCGGGAGGTGGCTTTTGGGGCCAACATGACCACATTAACCTACGCTTTGTCCCGGGCCATCGCCCGCGATCTGGCCCCGGGGGATGAGCTGATCGTCACCGACTTGGACCACCAGGCCAACATCTGTCCCTGGACCGTCTTGGAGGAGCAGGGTCTGGTGGTGCACCGGGTGCCTTTTGCCGCTCCCGAGTGCGTCCTGGACTACCGGGCACTGGAGGGCAAGCTATCGAAGCGGACCAAGGTCATCGCCTTTGGGCTGGCCTCCAACGCCGTCGGCACCGTTAATGACGCCGCCCGGGTGGTGGCCATGGCCAGGTCGGTGGGCGCCCTCACCGTGGCCGACGGCGTGCACTACGTACCCCACTTCCCGGTCGACGTCAAAGCCCTGGGAGTGGACTTCTTACTGTGCTCGGCCTACAAATTCTTCGGCCCGCACGTAGGCCTCATGTACGGGCGGGAGGAGGCTTTTGCCAAGCTACGCACCTACCGGCTTCGCCCCCAGCACCGGGAAATCCCGTTCCGCCTAGAGACCGGTACCCTTAACCATGAGGGCATGGCCGGGACGGAGGCGGCCGTGGACTTCATCGCCGGGCTGTCTCCGGTAGCCGGCGACCGGAGGCAGCGGGTAGGGGCGGGCATGACCGCCATCGAGGCGTGGGAACGGCCGCTGGCCACGCGCCTCATCGAGGGGCTCAACCAGCTGCCGGGCGTCACCGTCTACGGACCGCCCGCCCGGGCGATGCGGGCTCCCACCGTGTCCTTTGCCGTCAAGGGGCGGCAGGCCGGCCAGGTCGCCTCCCGCCTGGGCGAGCTGGGATTCTTTGTGTGGGCGGGAGATTTCTATGCCTCCACCCTTGTGGACGTGCTGGGTCTCAGGGAACGGGGAGGACTGATCCGCGTGGGGTTTGCCCCGTACAACACGCCCAAGGAAGTGGAGGAATTCCTGCAGGCGCTGTCCACCGTCATCCTTTAGGTGGGCCGGCTGCAAAACCGGATGGGCAGCGGCGGGGTTCCGGTGGAAAACCGGGGCCAGCCAGGTGACGGCCTAACCGTTAGCGCCTGACTCCCCCGCCGGGCCGGGCAGGTCGTCCGGCCCGGTGGCGGGCCGGACGGTACCGGTTGCCCGGGTGGGTCCGCCGGGCGGCATGTCCAGGGGCAGTTTGTCGAAGCTGGCCACCAGCTGCTCGGGTCTCAGGGCGGGCGGCTCGTGGATGCGCCGCCGGGCCAGCTCCACGTACTGGGCGGCAACGTCGTAGCCTACGTAGGTCCTGCCCAGGTACTTGGCCACCTTGAGGGTCTGGCCGGATCCGCAGAACGGATCCAGGATGGTCTCACCGGTGTACGAGTATAGGGCGATCAGCCGGTAGGGGATCTCCTCGGGAAACGGGCAAGGATGGGCCAGATGACCCGGCGGCACCGGTGCGATGTGCCAGACGGTGTTGGCGATCTCGTTGGTGAACAGGCGCCGGGTCGCCACCTGGGAGGCCTGCCGCTCCTCGGCGCTCCGGTTCCGGTAGACGGGCCGGCCGGGTTTGGCGAACACCAGGATGTACTCGGTCATGATATTCGGGTAGAAGTAGCCGGGGTAGGGATGCTGCAAGAAAACGCCGGCGCGTTTCACCCCGCCGGTGACCTTGTGCCAGATGATGTCCTGGTGGAACGCCCAGCCGTCCCGGCTCAAGGCCGCGGCGATGTCGAAAGGTACGGGAAAGTGCCTGCCGTTCCAAAGGACGGTGCCGATGACTAAGGCGTAGAAGCCGCCGGGCTTGGTAACCCGGAAGACCTCTGAGGAGATGCGCCTGAGCCAGCCGAGATAATCGTCGTAGGCGCCGTAGCCCACGGCGTAGCTGCGGGTGCGATAGTCCGCCTGGGCATCTTGGGTGTGGCGATCGTAGTCGATGGCGTTCCAGTAGGGAGGAGAGGTAACGGTAAGGCTGACCGCATCGCAGGGGAGCTCCTCCATACGCTCGCAGGATTTGTGGTACACCTGGTTGACGTAACTTGCCGCCCGCGGCCCTTCCGCATCCCGCTGCAAGACCTCCCGTGCCCCCCTTGGAACGTCGCTCGACTCCCTCGCGCCGGGGCCCCCGGCCGCCTCCATTTCCCACTTGGCCTGGTGTGCTCCGGGAGTGGAGACGGGACCGGCCACCCCGGGGCATTTCCCCCCTATGGCGAACCGCCCTGCCACCCGTCTGGCGCCGGCCCCGGGGGTCGCGGGAGGGGCGCTGGGGGAGCCGCAACCCACGTTCCCCCGGGGGAGGGTGCTCCCGGGGGAACAGGCTCAAGCCCAAGGCTGAGT
>DMHJ01000250.1 GCA_003449495.1 Clostridiales bacterium UBA8153 | reverse complement strand
CATCGTCCAAGGCCTGCACCCCGGCGGCCTGCTCCCGGGCCACCGCCAGCACGGCGCCGGCGGGCGCCTCCAGATAATCGCAAATTCTCTTTTCCACGTCCGCCATGAAGCCGGGATCCCGCAAGATCAGCCGGTGCGCCTCGAAGATGGCGCTCCCTTCCGGGGTGGCCGTACCCCGGGCCAGCTCCCGGAGCTCTGCATCCACCTGCTCGATACCTTGGCGCAGGCGGATCAGCTCGGCTGCCACCTCAGCCGGTGTGATGGTATAAGCCACGGGCAACACCGGCCTCTGGTAATGGCGGGCTCGACCCACCGCCCGTCCACCGGATACGCCGGCACCCTCAAGGAGAACCTTCCCAGTGGTCATGGGGTGTCCCCCAAACCGGTCTCCAACAGCCGCACCAGGGCCTGCAGGGCCTCCTCGGCCCGCTCGCCCCCGGCCACCAGCGTCACCCGGCCGTGCCCCTTAACTCCCAATGCCAACACCTGCAAGATGCTCTTGGCGTTGGCCCGCCGGTCTCCCGACTCCACCTGGAGGCTGGCGGGATACTTCATGGCTTCGCTAACCAGGAGAGCGGCCGGACGGGCGTGCAGCCCGACCGGCGTGGAGACCGTCACTTCGGCCCTAAGTTCCATTGCCATCACTCCCGGCTTCCCTCCCCAGCTTGGGCGCCGGCGCGGCTAGGCGGCCACCGGCCCGCCCGTGCTGCGCCTTCCCGGCCTCGCCTCATTCCACGCCCCCTCTCCAGCTTCCTCTACGAGGTCGCACGATCCGGCGCGCCCAACCCCGGGGGCCTTTCCGCCCCAGGCCGGGGCGCCTAAGGATTCAGGTGACGGAAGGCCCATTCGCCTCACCCAGCCACTTCGGGTCAGCCGTCCCCTCCCCGCGCCAGATCGGCCAGCACGGTGCAGAGGATGCGGGTTCCCTTACCTACCGCCTCCGGACCGGTCCACTCCTCGGGACAGTGACTGCGCCCGGCCGCACTGGGAACGAACAGCATGCCCATGGGTGCCAGCTGTGCCACCACGCCGGCGTCGTGGACGGCCCCGCTGAAGATGCGGCGGTGGGAAATGCCCGCTTCCCGGCAGACTCGCTCCAGCCTTTCCACCAGCGCTGGGTGGCAACGCACCGGTTCCCACGCAGAACGGTCTGCTATTGAGCAGTGGAGGCCCCGGCGGCCGGCCACCTCCTGCACCAGGCGGTGAAGGGCCGCGGCGCAGCGCGCCAGGGCCTCCCGGTCGGGATCGCGCAGGTCGATGGTGAACCTGACTTCACCGGGGATGACATTGGCCGCGTTCGGCGACACCACCAGCTGACCCACGGTGGCCACGGTGTCCGGTGAGCCCGGGCCGCCCGGCAGATCCTCGACCCCGGCCACCACCTCGGCGGCGGCGGCCAGTGCGTCCATACGCATGGACATGGGCGTCGCGCCGGCGTGGTTGGCCAAGCCGGTAAGGCGTACCCAGTACTGGCGGATGCCGGCGATGGCCGTCACCACTCCCAGCTCCACCCCGGCCTGTTCAAGCACGGCGCCTTGCTCGATGTGCAGCTCCAGCATGGCATGGACATCCAAGTCAAACCCGGAGGCTACGGGCAGACCCAGCTCGCGCCGGGCGGCCTCCGCGGCTTCCCGGTAGGTACACCCGGACGCGTCCTTAGCGTTCAGCACCTTTTCGCGGGCGGCGGCGTCCACGGCGGCCCGGCTACCCGCCAGAACCTCGCCAAACCGGGCGCCTTCCTCCTCGGCAAACACTGCCAGCACTAGCGAACGCCGCAACTTGGCCGGGTCATGCCGCCGGGCATCCAGACACTCCAATCCGGCCACCACTCCCAGCACGCCATCGAAGGCGCCTCCCCCCGGGACACTGTCGATGTGGGATCCCACCATGACGGCCCCGTCGCCTTTTCCGGCCCGCAGCATGCCGTAGAAGTTGCCCCACTCATCCCCCCCTACCTCCAAGCCGGATGCGCGCATCCACGCTACCACTTGCCGGCGGGCCCGCATATCTTCGGCGGTAAAGCTCAGGCGAGTGACTCCCGATCCCGGCGTGGCGGTATGGGCGGCCAATTCCTGCAGGCGCCGCCACACCCGGTCGCCATCCACCACCTGCGTTCACCATCCTTTCTTGAGGCAAGGACGGCCCGCGCTGGTATCACGCCGGCCGTCCTTCAGTGAAAACTCCTTGCCCCCGGCTATGGCCGGTGCTCGGATAGCTGGTCCAAAGGTGGGGTGAGGTCCGGCGGTATGGGGGACGGGGGGCGCTTACCGCCGGTGGCCCGCTCCAGGGCCGCCTTGGCCTTGCACAGCAGCTCGGCATTGGTCATCAGATCGTAACCGGTCATGGCCATGGCCTTGGCTGCCAGTAGCATGCCCTGGTGCCCCATGGGCGCTCCGGAACAGGCCGTAGCCTGCCACGAGTGGGACGCCGTGCCCACCGGCCAGCAGGCCGCCGTCAGCTGCCCGGTAGGAGTGAGCCAGCTCACATCACCGACATCCGTCGAGCCGGGCATGACCCGACCGGTGTCAAAGGGGGAGGCGATGCCCTCATGGAGGGTGAGGGCCGCCACCGCCGCCGCCAGCTCCGGCGGGACGTTGAAGCCGCGCAGGGCCGCCAGCTTCTGCCCGGGCGCGAAACTAGCTTCAATGGCCCGGGCAAAGGCGTGGTCCTCCGGGGTAAAGGCCGGTCCCGGCGCCTTGCGCATGTTGTCTTCGAGGAGTCCGGCCAGGACCGGGTTGGACAGGTAATTGTAGCACCCTACCTGGAAGCTGATTTCCAGGCTGGCACCGGTCATCATGGCCGCGCCCTGGGCGATGCTGATGATGCGGTCGTAGATGGCCGTCACCTGTGACCGCTCGGGCGCCCGCACATAGTACCAGGACTCTGCTTTGGCCGGGACGATGTTGGGTTCCCCGCCGCCCTTGGTGATTACGTAGTGGATCCGTGCGTCCTGCACCACGTGTTCCCGCAGAAAGTTCACGCCGATGTTCATGAGTTCCACGGCATCCAGGGCGCTTATTCCCAAGTCGGGGGATGCGGCGGCATGGGAAGCCCGCCCGTGGAACACGAATTTCACCGAATTCATGGCCAAAGAGCTGGCGCTCCAGATGGTGTTGAAGGTCATGGGGTGCCAGGTCAGGGCGGCATCCAATGCATCAAACAGGCCTTCCCTGGCCATGAACACCTTGCCGACCAAGGTCTCTTCGGCCGGACAGCCGTAGAAACGCACGGTGCCTTCGCGCCCGTCACTCTCCAGCTGGTGCTTGAGAGCGATGGCCGCCGCCATGCTCCCCACGCCCAGAAGGTTGTGGCCACACCCGTGCCCGGCTCCTCCCGGCACCAGCGGCTCCTGGCGAGGACTGATGGCCTGGGACAGCCCGGGCAGAGCGTCGTACTCACCTAAAAAGCCGATGACCGGTCCACCGCTGCCAAAGCCGGCCACCAGGGCCGTGGGCATACCGGCGACGCCCAGCTCCACCGCGAAGCCCTCCCGGGCCAAATAGTCGGCTACCAGCGCGGCCGACCGGTGCTCCTGCAGCCCGACTTCGGCGTATTGCCAGATGGCGTCTGACGCCTCGCACAGGGCGCGGGTATGGCGATCGATCCAACCCAATCCCCGTTCCATTGCCGAGTCTTCTCCTTTCCGTCGTCAGTCCGGACCTGCCGGGCAAACTCACCGTTGCCAATTCAGGGCGGTTCCGGCCAGGCAGGCGACTCCCACCCATAGCACATCCTCATCGACGTCGAACTCCGGGTGGTGATGCCCGTGCACGATGCCCTGGCCGGGATTGCGCGTACTCAGGAAGAAGAAGGTGCCGGGCACCTTCTCCAGAAAGTACGCCATATCTTCGCCACCCATGGTCGGTTCCTGGAGCTCTACCACGTTGTCCCTACCCAATAGCTCTTGGGCGGTCCCGGCCACCAGCTGGGTGAAGCCGGCATGGTTCACCAGCGGGGGATAGCCGTATGTGTACTTATAGGTACACTCGGCGCGGTGGGCGACGGCCACCGCGGTAGCGATGTCGCCGATGCGCCGGGCCAAAAGCTCCCGCACGTGCTGGCTCAGGCTGCGCGCCGTCCCCTCCATGACCGCGGAGTCGGCGATGATGTTGTAGGCGCTGCCGCTTACCAGTTTGCCCACGGTGACCACGGCCGGATCCACCGGCTTCACTTCCCGGGCCACGATGGCCTGCAGTGCCGAGACCACTTGGGTGGCGATGTAGGTGGCGTCCACCGCCTCGTGGGGCGCGGCTCCGTGCCCGCCCCGGCCCTGGATGCGGAGGTCAAAGCGATCCAGCGCCGCCATCATGGGTCCGGACCGTACTCCCACCTGCCCCCCGGCCACATCCTTCCACAAGGTCCCGGCGTGGAGGGCCACTATGGCTTCAACGGTGGGGTTTTCCAGGACTCCGGCCTTGATCATGGGGAGCGCTCCCCCCGGTCCTTCCTCTGCCGGCTGGAAAATGAACTTGACGTTACCCGCCAGCTCGCCCCGCATGGCCCTCAAGAGCTTGGCCGTACCCAAAGCCATGGCCATGTGGGCATCGTGGCCGCAAGCATGCATGCAACCCGGGAACTCGGAGGCATAGGGAAGCCCGGTACGCTCCTGGATGGCCAGGGCGTCCATGTCGGCCCGCACGGCCAGGCACCGGCCGGGCTTGCCTCCGCGCACCAGCCCGACTACGCCGTGCCCGCCCACGCCCCTGGTCACCGCGGCTCCCAGCTTCTCCAGCTCTGCCGCGACATAATGCGCGGTCTTGGGGACTTCGGCCCCGATTTCAGGTATGGCGTGCAAGCTCCGGCGCCAGGCGATCACCTCGGGCAGCAGCCGTTGCGCCTCTGCCCTTACCTTATCCAACACCGCGCTCCCCCCGCATCGTTGGTTTGGGAGCGTACGGCCCGGTTACCCGGGCCGTACGCTGCTTTGAACTCGCCTCATCTCCGCGCATGGCGCACCGCTTCAGCTTTGGGGAGCTTCTTTGCGGGTCATGAAGGACTTATAGATGATGCGCCCGACGATGATGGTTCCGAAGACCGAAAGGGAGATGACCACCCACACCGGCTGCCGGGCCTGGATGGCAAAATACGACAGGATGAGGGGAAACGGCGCAAACGCTATGCCACGCAGGGCAAACTGCCCGAACACCGCGCCGAACACCGCAGGTAGCAGGAAGCGGCGGAAGGCGTCGATGAGCCACGGGGGGGCGCGCTCGATGAGGAATCCGCCCGCCACCGCGCCGATGAACACCGCCGTGATGCTGAGCCAGATCGAAGCGGCCACCGCTATGGTCGCCACCAGTTCTCCCTGCTTGGAACCCTCCTCAACGCCCAGGGCCGACTGGGCCACCAGGGCGCAGGGCAGTCGCAAGTTGGAGATGTTGCCGGCGGTAAAAGACATGTAGGTACCGGAGATGCCCAGCACTGGGTAGTACGCAATGGGTTCAATGATGAAGAACGGACCGGCGAAGGCCACTGCCGCCAGCATGCCCTTGATGAAGCCGTCCCACGGCGGGACGAGGCCGTAGATCAGGTACAGCGCCACCGGCGGTATGAACATGGCCACCAGGTGTAGGCCCACGGTAATCCTACCCATCCGGTGCACCGGGGCGACGTACTCCTTGGCGAACGCGTCGGGATCGATCTTGAGTTGCCTGAGGTTCAGACCCATGGTTCGCACTCACCCTCCCTCTTATCCCGCGTACAGCTTACCGGCAATCATGCCGCCGAACAGCGCCAGTCCCAGCGCCCATTCCTTGAGGCCGGGACGCTTGAAGTAGTCGGCGGCCGAATACAGGCCGGCGGAAAGACCCATGGCCACGATCACCGATACGGCAAAAGGCCCCCGGCGCAGCAGGTGGGTGGTGGTCCAGTAACCGAAGGCGCCCAAGGTGGCGCAGATGGTGATCACCGCCAGCCAGCGGGCGTCGCCGCCCCCGATCTTCTCGCGCAGGGGCTGCAGGTGCCGGCTGAACAGGGCCGCGATGAGCCAGCCGATGCAGACGATGTTGGTGACCCAGACCACCGCGGCAAAACCGATCTCGTTGAACCCAGGCGTGCCGAAGGTCTGGCCCACGCCGGCGGCGGCGTTGGTGGCCTGGATCAGCTCGGTGGTGACGGCTCCTACGGCCGCCCCCTCCCTCAACCAGGCAAAACCGGGGCTGATGGCCGCCACCAGGGCGAACATCACGAAGATGAGGGCCATCACCGGACCAAAACCGGTGATCACCGACGCGCGGATGATCTTCTTCACTGCGTCGTCGGGCACACCCGAAGCTTTGAGCAACCGGATTGCCCTCAGGGCAAAGTAGGTGCATTGATAGAGAGCTACCGCTACCAGGATTAGACCACAGAGCCAGATCCACGGGGCATTGGCAATTTGGCGCCAGTCCATGCCATTGATGCTCCTTTCCGGAAGTCGCTTGCCAGCCGGGCAACCAGTCCTCTGCACTCCCCCTTCCGCTACGTCCCTCCCGCACCATAGGGCCGGGTATCATCCCTGGGGGAACGAAACCGGCCGTCCGGCGGTTCGCATCGTCAAGGCCTCCGGACCATGCACATACTGGCAATAGCTATGATGAACCCGGTGATGAAACGGCATACCCGGACCCCCATACCACCGCATAGATATGCTTTGCTTATGGAATTCTCTCACTCCCTCCTCCTCTCCTTTTCTCTCCTTCTCAGAGAATCCAGGCTTCGCGGGTGAGGCCGGGAACTGCGCCGGGGTTTTGCGTGCACCAAACCCATCCCTTCCGGCAGCCTACCTGCCCGCGACCAGGGACGCCGTTTCCCGGGCGATGAGTCCCTCTTCGTCGGAGGGAACCACCCACACCCGTACGGCTGAGCCGGCGGCGCCGATCTCCCGCTCCGCATCGCCACCGTCGTTTCTCCCCGCATCCAGGACCACTCCTGCATGCTCCAGCCTTGCCGCCACCTCGCGCCGCAGGGCGGGGGAGTTCTCCCCGATGCCGGCGGTGAACACCAGGCAGTCCAGGCCCCCCAGGGCAGCGGTGTATGCCCCGACATATTTGACCAGGCGGTAGACGGTGGCTTCCCAGGCCCGGCGGCAGCCAGCGTGCCCGTTGGCCACGCCCTCCTGGATGTCACGCATGTCCGGTGAAAGCTGGCTGAGGCCCAGCAGGCCGGATTCCCGGTTGAGGATCCGGTCCACCTCTGCCACCGGGAGCCCCAGGGCCTGCTGAGCGTAGAGCACCAGGGAAGGATCCACATCCCCGCTCCTGGTGCCCATGACCAACCCCTCCAGAGGCGTAAAGCCCATGCTGGTGTCTATGCACCTACCATCCCGTACCGCCGAAACGCTGGCACCGTTGCCCAAGTGGCACACGATGGTGCGGTAGGTGGCGGAGACCCCTAACAGCTCGCGGATGCGGGTGGAGACATACTGGTGGGAGATGCCGTGAAAACCGTAGCGCCGCACCCGGTGCTGCCGGTACCATTCATAGGGCAGGGCATACAAGTAGGCGGGTTCGGGTAGCGTGGTGTGAAAGGCGGTGTCGAAGACGGCCACTTGGGGGCAGCCCGGTAACAGCTCCCGGGCGGCCAGGATGCCGGCCAGGTTGGCGGGGTTGTGCAAGGGGGCCAGCCGGGCGTACCTCCTCACGGCATCGATGACCTCGTCCGTGACCAGAGTGGGGTGGCTGAACTCCTCGCCCCCGTGGACCACCCGGTGGCCGACTGCCCGCACTTCCTCCCTCCGGCTCAGGGCGGCCCGGTCGCCTTCCATGCACAGTCGCAGCGCCAGCTCCACGGCACCCCGGTGTCCGGCTACTTCCGGTACCTCCCGGCGCAGCTGCTGCCCGCCGCCTTCATGGACCACTTGGGGCCCGGGTGTGTTGAGCTTCTCCACCATCCCCCGGGCCAAAGGCAGGTCCCCATCCCGGTATAACCGGTATTTCACCGATGAACTGCCGCAGTTTAGCACTAGTATGGCCAAGCACTTTCCCCCCCAGCTGCACTCTTCTGCTCCGGCTCCCACATCCACGGTATAGCTTTCCACCAGATCCGGTCCGGCCTAGACCGCGGCGCGGGCCCTCACCTTCCCGCCAGCTCAGGTACGGCCCGGCTGTCCAGGAGAGCGCGGGCCATGAGCCGGTAACCCTCGCGGGTAGGATGGATCCCATCCCGGAGCAGGCCGGCCCGCACCTTACCCTGGGCATCCAGGAAGGGTGAGCGGAAGTCCACCACGGCCTGACCCCAAGTACCCAGGCCGGTCCGGTACTCCTGCAGCCTGCTCTCTTCCGGCCCGGCCAAGGGCGGCGGCAACCCCACGACGGGCACGATGCCGTGCCCGCGGGCCGCCGCGCAGATGGCGGCCAGGTGGGCCCATACCTCCCGCGGGAGGACGCCCGCCCGGGCATCGTTGGTCCCCCCCAGCACCAGCACGTAGCGGGGAGCGTGAACAGGCACATCAGCGTCAAACCGCGCCAGCAGCCGGGCCGTGGTGTCACCCGGTACGCCGGCGTTAACCAGACGCTTCCCGCAGGTCTCTTCCGCTATGGCGACCCAGCTGGCCCGGCGCCCGTAGGGGTAGCCGTAGGTGATGGAGTCCCCCAGGGCCACTAGCAGACAAGCCTCCACTCGTCTACCCCCCCCCCTCGACCGGGTCGCGCTCCCGCCGGCTACCCGGGCTCCGGTCAGTCCGCCCGGCCAGGGACCGGCACCGAGACGCTCTGGCGGGTCAAGTAGGCGAACCCAAGCATACCGGTGAGGCTGAGCCAGCCGCCGGCCTGGAAGGAGGCCCCGATGCCCGCCCAGTCCATGACGATGCCGCCCAGGAATGAGCCCAGGGCCATGCCCAGGCTCGTGGCCGTCCCGGTCACGCCCATGATGCTACCCATACCCACTTCCCGCCCTTTCTCCACGGTAAGGGCGGTGATGGCCGGCACCGACACCCCGCTGCTGAGGGCGAGGATGATGCAGACTAAGGTCAGTTGCCACGTGGTGACCGCCCGGGGGGTGAGCAGGAAGGCCACCGGGGCCAGGGCATAACCGCAGAGGGCCAGCCGGCGGCGGTCCAAGCGGTCGGAGGCTGCCCCGAACAGCGGCTGCATCAGCGACTCCACCACTGAGCGCACCGAGATGAGGGCACCGGCGGTAAAAGGCGATAGCCCCACCGCTCCCACCCACAAGGGCAACAGGCCGGTGAAGATCCCCCGCCCCTGGGCCAGGAAGGACCGCCCCCAGAGCAGACCCTGGATGGTCCGGTCCCGTCCGATTTCCCGGAGGGACAGCATGGCTCGTCCTCCACGGGCGGATGCCCCCACTCTATCCGGTACGTACAATATGACCATGAAGAGGGCCGCCGCCGATAAGACGGCCATACCGTAGAAAGGCGCGGAGGGGCTCACCCATTGGCCGAGCAGCCCGCCCAGGGGGGGCCCAATGGCAAAGCCTGCGAAAAAGGCCAGGCTGTAGAAGGACATGACCCGGCCTTCCTGACCTTTGGGAGTGAGGCTGCCGGCGTAGGCCCGGGCCACCGGCTCGACCATGGAACCGAAGAACCCCTGCATCAGCCGCCAAGCGAACAGCTGCCAGGGAGCCCGGGCGCTCAAAAACCCCAGGGCGACCAGGGAGTAGCCGGCCAGGCCCACGGTCATGAACTTCTTCATTCCCCGTACGTCGGCCAGCCTGCCGAAAACCAGTTCGAAGACGCCCCGCATGAAAGGGTTGGCTCCGAAAATCAGGCCCACCCAGACGCCGGTAGCCCCCAAGGTCTGGGCGTAAAGGGGCAGGAGCGGCACGATGAAGCCTACGCCGATGGAGACCGAGAGCATGCCGGTGATTAGCGCAGCAAAGGTACGTTTATCCAAGCGTCCACTCTCCTAGAGCTGCCTATTCTCCTCCAGTGCCCCAACTCCTCCCTGCCGGCCGGCAGCTACTACTATTAGCTCAAGTTCCGTAAGCCGATACGCCGGCGCCGGTAACCGGGAGAACTGGTACCTGCACGCGCCCGGCGGCAGGGTCAAGGCGATGCAGACGCCCACCTACGGGGAAGGGGTTGATCCTTCATTTCTGCAGGAGGCGGACCGTGGAATAGGTCATGCCCAGACCGGCGGGGTAGAAGGGAGGGAGCAGGGCCACCACCAGGGCAGCCACGCATACGTTCCGGAAGAGCGGCCAGCCCAGGAAAAGCCGGGGGATGACGCCGCCCCAGTACAGGGCCAAGCCTGCCAGGGCGGACAGGACCAGGGTGATCAGGACTGAGAACACGGCCACCAACACCGATTCCCCCAAGAACAAGAGGAAGATGCCGGGGGACTTTACCCCGAAAGTCTTGAGGATGGCCATCTCCGACTTGCGCTCTTGGACGGAAAGGGCCATGATGTTCATCATGCCCAGGGCACAGACCAAAAGCAGCATGGTGCTGAGGGTGTAGCTCCAGGCCATGGCATCGCCGTGGATATCCTGCCAGCGCTGGATGCTCTTGCCCCGGGCCACCAGGGCCGGGGTCTCGGCCGTGGCCGTCTCCTGGCGGGCCAGTGCCGCTGCCAGGCGGTCCACGTCGGCACCCTCCCGGGCCCGGATGAACACGTAGCGCCGGCCGAAACCCTGGGTGCGGCGGTATCCCTCCACCAGCATCACCGGAACGTCATAGGTAATGAGGGGGCTGTCAAACACCCCGGAGACGGTGAAGGAGCTCGCGGTGGCAAACCCTCCGAAACGCACGGTAACGGTGACCGTCTCTCCCACGGGTACACCGGTGCGTGCCGCCCACGACCGGGGTACGGCCAGCTCGCCGCAGTCCCGGGGCCAGTGGCCCTCGACCATGGCGTAGCCGGCGGCAAACTGGGAATCGCGGGGATAAGCCAGGATCTGGTGCATACCGGCGGCGGTGTGCGCGGTGAGGATGAACACCTCCTCAAAGTACGCCACGTCGGGATGGCGGGAGTAGTCATCCTTGACCGGGTTGAGGATGATGTCGGCCGGCAACGGGATCACGCCGGAGGCAGGGTCCCTTCCGGTCAGGTAGGTGAAGTAGAAGGTGGTGGCGGCGTTGGTCAGCAGGCCCAGCACCACCCCGGACACGATGAGCACCAACCGGGCCCGCTTTCTCCTCAGGTTGGCCAGGACGATGTCCATCAACAACGGGTCTCACCCCCGCCCGCCGTCAATTCACCCGCCTGCATGGTGATGAGCCGGTCGGCGAATTCCCGGTGCCCTTCGATGTGGGTGACCATGACCACGGCCGTCTGGTGGCGGTTGGAAAGCTCCCGCAAAAGACGCACCACCCGCAGGCCGTTCTGGAAGTCCAAGCTGCCGGTGGGCTCGTCGGCCAGCAGCACCCGGGGCCGGTTGGCCAGGGCCCGGGCCACCGCTACCCGCTGCTGTTCGCCGCCGGAAAGCTGGTGGGGAAAATGGTCGTAACGGTGAGAGAGGTCTACCTCCTCCAGCAGCTCCCGCGCCCGCTCCCGCGCCTCTTTACGACCGGTGCCGGTGAGCCTGATGGGCACCATCACGTTTTCCGTAGCCGTCAGGCTACCGAGCAGGTGATAGGTCTGGAACACAAAGCCGAGGCAGGCCATGCGCGATTCGGCCAGGTGATCCTCACCGAACCGGGAGCGCTGGGCCGCATCGTAGAAGAGCTTCCCGGCGACCATGACTACCCCGGCATCGGGCAGGTCCAGACCGCTCAGGCAGTACAGCAGGGTGGTCTTGCCGCTGCCCGATGGACCCATCAGGCACACAAACTCTCCCACCTGCACGCTTAGGGAGACCCGGTTGACGGCGGTAACCTCGCCGTCTGGGGTCCTGAACACCCGGGAGACACCCAGGCACTGCAACGCCGGGATGCTCGCCTTCTTATGCACCTTTGATCGCCTCCGCCGGCCGGACGCGCGCGGCCCTGAATATGGCGTAGAGTACGCTAAGTACCGAGGCAACTCCGGCTGCGACGGTGATGCCCAGCCCGTACTGGAGGCCCAGCCCGGGCAAGTCCCAGATGGAGCCGCCGAACCTGCCCAGCACTTGCTGGATGATGACGCAGGCCAGAACATACCCGAGGGCGCCGCCCAAACCGCCCAGGATAAAGCACTCCAGAGCTAAGAGGTGGCGCAGCTTATGCCTTTTCCATCCCAAAGACCGCATGATCCCCAGCTCCAGTCGCCGCTGCCCGAGCACCACCAGGTTGGTGTTGGCCATGGCCAGGCAGCTGACGAGGATGATCACCCCGGCAAAGATGCCGGATACGGCCATGAACCCTCCCCCGGACTCCCGAAAACGCGCGCCGGCCACCACCGACGCGGTGAGAGCCTGGGCATCCATCACCCGGTAATCACCCAGCACTCCCCGTACCCGGGCCGCTTCCTGCAGGTCGTAGACCGGTGCCATCACGCCCATGTAGGACCCCGGCGGCACGCCGGTGACCTCACGGAAGGTTGCCAGGGGCATGATGAACAGGGGCCCGGGCAGTGCCATGGGGGATTGGTAGTGGCCGATCACGGTGAAGGCGAGAGGTTCGGGACGCCCGTAATCGAAGAGCAACCGGTCACCGGCTACCTCCCGTAGCGTGGGCAAGTGCAGCTGTACCAGGGCACCTACGGGATACTGGTCTTGGCCGGCGTTGACCATCACCACCCGGCCCGTCTCCCCGGCCGGGAATGGCTCCCCCCTTCGCGTCCTCAGGGCATGAGGGCCGGAAAACTGCACGTCCCGGGCTAAGACGGTGACCCGGTGCCCGTCGCCGGTGTATACCGCGTCTAGGTAGAAAAAGCCCGCTACCGGATGCTCCAGCTCCGGTGTCACCCGGTTGAGGTCGACCGGACTGAAGACAGCCGGGTCCTCCAGGCGCAGCCCGATATGGCCCGAGGGCAGGCGGCCAAAGGTGGTACCGGGCCCCAGGACAAGAAGGCTACCTCCATACCATCGCGATAGCGGCCCAACCAGCAGGCGGCTCATGTCCCCGCTCAGGGCGGACACGGTGGTCAGCAGCATGGCCCCCAGGGCGATGCCGGCCACCACCAACACGGTGCGGGTCCGGTTCTGGGTGATACTCCGGAAGCAGTAGTCCCGGATCATGGCGACCTCCCGTTCCTGCCGACAGTCTCCGCCACCGGCTACCGCAGGGCGACCCGCCCCGCGGGCAGGTCATCTTTACGGTATGCTGCCGGCCTGGATGGGTTCTTCCCCAACCACATCCCAAGGCCGGGAGGGCCCGGGATGTTCCTTGGGGTGCCAGGCATAGAGCTTGGAGCGGGTCTGGATGATCCGGTAGCCGGGACAGATCGCCCCGATCAGGGCCGGTATGACCTCCGGATCGTCGGGAAGGTGATAGGTGCACACGGCCAGCCTGGGCCTCCAGGTCGTAATGGTACGGCAGGCTCCCGCCAATGCTTCCCTTTCCATTCCCTCTATGTCCATCTTGATGAAGCTCACGTAGGGTAAGTCATGAGCGGCCACGAAGTGATCGATGGTAGTCTTCTCCACCGTTGCGGCCTTGCCTGACCTGCCCTCGATGGCTCCCGAAGCACTGCCCCAGCCCACCAGCTCCAGCCGGAGCTGGCCAGACTCCGCACCCAAGGCCAACGGGACAGGCTTGACTTTGGCTTCCAGGGCCAGACAGGCTACCAACCGCCGCAGGCGGGCGTAGTTTTTCGGCTCCGGTTCGAAGGCCCAGACCCGGCCCCAGGGCGATAGACGCCGGGCAGCCCAGCATGCGTAAAGCCCCACGTTGGCCCCGGCGTCGATGATGATGTCGTCCCGCCTCGGCCTCACCGGGCCGTGCACGTAGAACCTTTCCCGCATCAGCAGCGGGACAATGAGCGCCGCCCGGGTCAGGCTGACCACGCTTTCGGCCAGGAGCGTGGCCCCACCGATGAGGCTGCCGGGTTCCGTCACTGGGCACCAACTCCCGTTAGGCTATCCGGGTAGGGCAATGGTCGCAGGTGGCCCCGCTGTGGCCGAGGTTCTGCGCGTTGCCTGCAGCGCCCGGTTTCCCCGGACCGGGCGCTGGGCAGGCTACCGGGCCGGCCTCCCGGCAAGCACCGTCTGACTAGGTCAGGGCCCGGCCGGGCGACTTG
>DMHJ01000031.1 GCA_003449495.1 Clostridiales bacterium UBA8153 | reverse complement strand
CCCGCCGCGGGTGCGGCGGCTGCCCATGATCATGACCGCTCTGGCGGCCATGCTTATCCTGGGCGTAGGTCTCAGCTTGGCGCTGGGGCCCTTGGCACCGGCTCCGGGCGAAGGGGCTAGGCTGCTCGGGCGGGGTCAGGCACGGGATGCTACTCTTACCGGTGCGCCGGCTGCACCGGCCCTCAGCACCGAGGCAGCTGCGCCGGCCCCACCCGCCGATGCCGCCAGGATGAGCGGGGAAGTGTTGCTTTTGGTGCTTCCCCGGACTCCGGGGACCGGACTGCGCCTGCTCGTCAAACGGGCAGACCTCATTGTTGAAGTGCCGGAGGGTGCCTTACAGGAGGCAGAACGGCGGGCTCTGGACTTGGTCGAGACCGCGCAGGGCTACATACAGGGCAGCTTTACCGTGACAGACACGGCCGGGCGCCGTACCACCAGCATCACCGCCCGGGTGCCCGAGGAAGCGTTTGTACGGGTGCTCGGCGAGTTTGACGGTCTGGGCAAGACACTTCACCGGAATGTGGCAAGCGACGATGTGACCGAGCAGTACATCGACCTTACGGCTCGTGTGCGCAACCACGAGGGGCAGGAAGCCAGGCTACTGGAGATCATGCGACAGGCAAGAACTGTCAGCGAGATCATGCAGGTGGAGAATGAGCTGCAGAGGGTGCGCGCCGCCATTGATGCCGGCCGGGGTCGCCTGAGACACTACCAGTCGGCGGCGGCCATGTCCACCATTGCCCTGACCTTGCGGGAAGAGGGGGCCGGTGGCCCGCGCCCCGGGTTCTGGTGGGAAATTTACCGCGCGTTTCTGACCAGCGCTAAAGGCCTGGCCGTTTTCCTGGCTCGCCTGGCTCCCTACCTTCTCCTGGTGTCGGCCGGAGCACTCTTCTTTATGAGTAGAAGGCGCAAGCCTTCCTGAAGCCGCCACCCGCATTCCGCGTAAACCCTGCAGCTACTGCGGGGTTTTCGCCTCTGGTTCTGATATAATGGCAGACAGGGGCGGTAGTTGGGGAGTGGTGGCATGCAGAAAGTCCTGCTCATCGATGGTAACAGCTTGGTTAACCGGGCCTTTTATGCCCTGCCCAGGCTGAGTGCGGGAGAGCAGCCTACCGGTGCGGTGTATGGCTTCTTGACCATGCTGCTCAAGCTCATGGAGGCGGAACGTCCTGATGGCGTGGCCGTGGCCTTCGACACTCCGGCGCCGACTTTCCGTCACCGGCAGTACACCGCCTACAAAGCACACCGTACCGGCATGCCTGAGGAGCTGGCGGCCCAGCTGCCGGTGCTCAAAGCCATCCTGGAAGCGCTGGGCCTGGTCATGTGGGAGGTGGAAGGCTGCGAGGCCGATGACGTCCTGGGCACCGCCGCCTGCCGGGCCGCCCATCGCGGTAACCGGGTGGTGATTGTCAGCGGGGACCGGGACGTTCTGCAGCTGGTCGGACCCCATACCCGGGTGATGCTGACCAGACACAGAAGCTCCCAGTTGGACGAGTTCGATGAAGCCCGGCTCAGGGAGGTATACGGGCTCTCGCCCGCCCAGTTCATTGAGCTGAAGGGACTGATGGGCGATGCCTCCGACAACATTCCCGGTGTCCCCGGCATTGGCGAAAAGCGCGCCATCGCCGTCCTCAAGGCGTTTGGCTCCATAGAGAATGCCCTGTCCCGTATCGAGGAAGTTGAACCCAAGAGCGTGCGAGAAGCGCTGGCCGCCCATGGTGAGCAGGCCCGGCTCAGCCGGGAGCTGGCCGCCATCAAATGCGATCTGACCCTAGAGGAGCTCGAGCCCGGGCCCTGGCGACCGCACGAAGAAGCGGTGGCCGCGCTGTTTGCCAAGTACCAGTTTACCAGCCTGCTCCCGCGCTTGGGTTTGGAGAGGCCCCCGGTCGTCCCGGTAGCGGACCAGGTTCCGGAACACGCCTGGTGCCAGCACCCGGAGGAGCTGGAAAACTTCCTGGCCGGTGCTTCAGGGCAGCCCATCTACATCTACTCCTGGCCTTCCGGGGGGCCGGGTTGGCGACCGGGTGCCTTGGCCATCTATTCCAGGGAACGGCCCGTTTTTTGCCTGGACCTCCGAGCTGGGGCGGCCGGAGAGCTGGCCGGCCTTCACGCCGCGCTGGCAAGTGGGCTACCTTCTGGCACCGAGCTGGTGGTCCACGATGGCAAACCGCTGATTTCCTGGGCTATGCGGCAGGATCTGCCCGCGCTCCACCCGGCCTTTGATAGCATGCTGGCCGCCTATCTTCTGGATCCTACCCGGTCCTCTTACCGGCTGGAGGATACCTGCCGCGACAGTCTCGGCCTGGAAATCCCGCCAGCACCTAGGACGGCGGGGGGACGCGAGGGGCCCGGGTACTCCCAAGAGGAGCTGGGGGTACACCTGGCTGCCGGTGCCGGGGCATTGCCCAGGCTGAGGCAAGCCTTGGACAAGCGGCTGGTCGCCCAGGGCATGGACGGGCTGTATGAGCAGGTGGAGCTCCCGCTGGTCGAAGTCTTGGCCGCCATGGAGAGCGCGGGTATCGCCGTGGACGTCGACCGGGCCCGGGACATGGCCAAAGAGTTCGGCGGCACCATCGGCCGGCTGGCCCAATCCATCTACGCCCTGGCGGGCGGGGAGTTCAACATCAACTCCACGCGCCAACTGGCCGAGGTGCTGTTTGACCGGCTGCGCATGCCCACCCGGAAACGCACCAAGACCGGGTATTCCACCGACGCCGAGGTCCTTGAGGCCCTGGCCCCGCAGTACGAGATCGCCGCCAGGATCCTGGAGTACCGGCAGCTGGTGAAGCTCAAGGGGACCTATCTGGACGGGCTCGAACAATGGGTCGACCCTTTGACCGGACGGCTGCACACTACCTTCAACCAGGCGGCCACTGCCACCGGCCGGCTGTCCAGCGCCGACCCTAACTTGCAGAACATCCCGGTGCGCGTGGAACTCGGCCGCATGATCCGTCGCGTCTTCGTGGCGCCGGCAGGCTCGGTGCTTTTGGCCGCCGACTACTCCCAGATCGAACTGCGGGTCCTCGCTCATTTGGCC
>DMHJ01000033.1:2924-3159 GCA_003449495.1 Clostridiales bacterium UBA8153 | reverse complement strand
AGGGAGAACCTTAAGTTCGTATTGCAGCTTCTGGGAACTTTCGAGGGTGCGGAAGAAACGCGACCTCTCTATAAAAGCATCATCGGCAAGGCTCAAGGCGATGATGGTCTATTGCGTAGGGTGAGCGCGGGGCTGGAGGCCACCGGCATAGTTTCAGGTCAATTTGGAACGGTGGAGGCCTACAAAGAACGGCGAACCGCCGTGGCGCAATGGATTGAAGATGGCGACGAGAAGG
>DMHJ01000033.1:0-2602 GCA_003449495.1 Clostridiales bacterium UBA8153 | reverse complement strand
GAAGATGGCGACGAGAAGGTCAGGTGTTTCGCTAAGACTCAGGTCGCAACCTTTGACCGTAGGATTGCCGAAGCGCAACGTCAAGCCGAGGAGGATCTGGAGCTTAGAAAGCGTACTTGGGGCACGGACCCCGGTGATGACAAGTGTTGAGCATAAACTCGGGCCATCCTCGATAGAGAATTGGCCACGATCCGCCGAGCATGCGATTTTCCGCACCCTTACCCGTAAGGGGACAAGCAAGGCGGGAGACGGGGTGGATGATACGGCTCAGGTAATCGTGGCCTCGGCAGTGGCCCAGGCCAGCAACGGCAAGAAGCAACTGGTACCGGTACTCAAGCAGGTCAAGGCCACGCTGGGTAAGATGCCCGAGGTGGTGCTGGCGGACGCTGGCTATTTCGGCACTGCCGCGGTGACCGATGCGGTGTTTCTCCAGACCGACCTGTGCGTTTGCCCTGACCAGCAGAGGCATAGCGAAGAGCTTCCGGTGTCCTCGGACCCTGTCCCGGGGGATGCCGCAGTGGTTGAGCAGATGCGTTACAAGCTAGGCACGCCGCAGGGGCGAACTGCCTACAGACGCCGGAAGGTGGTAGTAGTCGAACTGGTCTTCGGACAGGTAAAGGAGGTCTGCGGCTTCCGACGTTTCTCCTTGCGGGGGTTTGACCAGGTTGCTGCGGAGTGGGACCTGATCTGCATGACCCACAACCTACTCACGCTGTTCTGTAGTGGGTGGCGCCCGGCCTTGGCTGAAGGTTAGCCCCCGGGAGGGTGATGTCCCCTAAATCTCTGCGCCCATCGCGGCAACAGAGGAGCCGTAAAGGAGCCTACGGCCAAGACCGATTCGCTGCAGTAACTACCTAACATGGCAACCACGCCCGTTGGTTTCCCCGACGGGATCCTAGCCTGGTCAATGTCGTCACCTCCGGTTCGGTGTGCGCACTGACTCCGCGTTTCACCTAGTCACGCCGTCAAGCTCGTGTGCGGTTCTGTGTGCCAACTTCGCCGCACCGCCTCCGATTCAAGCCAGCTCACCCTGACTAGCCCACCACAGAAACGCCTGTTCGGCAAGGCTAAACGTCACTGGGTCACACTAAGAAAAAGCAAACAGACAAGCCCCGCGCTAACTGCTGGACAATCCCGCAGATCCCTCCCGCCATTTTCTGCGGTAGGGGCGTGCTCAAGGCATGCGGTCAGCTGGCGCAGATGGGTCAATGCCTCGAAGCGGGCATCGATCCTCTCCAAGCGCCGGCGTATCACCAAAAGCAGATCGCGGCAAGGAACCGAGCCGGCGGCCCCCAAAGCCTAGGTCCAGCAGGAGGCTTCGCGGTACAGCCGATAGCCGGCGGGACTGCGGGCGGAACGCGCTAGCAGGCCGGCAGCTTCGTAAAACCGTATCCTGGCAGAGCGGGCACTCTGTAAGGAACACCTCCGCTTGGCGCGGGCCGGTAGTCTGCCGATCTGCCGGACGAGGGAGGGCGGTATGTACAAGTGTCGACCTGTAACGTCCTATAATATGTCTTATGTCAACTTATCCGGGAGCGGGGGTTGAGCTGGGGAGGACCCGCGGAAGCCGTAAAGTCTTATGGCCCATGTACTCCCGAACACCGGCGCGGATGAGCGGGCGGGAATCACCGAGTGGCCGGCTGCCCCACCCGGGCCAGCCAGCTCCTTGGCGGCGGGGCGGCTGCCAACCTCTAACGCAACAATTGCCCGGGCGTTGCCGGGCCCTAGATCCGCAGGAGCTCTTCCCGGCCGGCAGTACCAGCCAGGCGCTTGGCCGCCAAGGGCACACCGGGCCCGAAGGCAGTCCGGCCGGTAGCCTCATGGGGGATGGCCGGGCGGTCGCCCGGCCGGGCGCAATACGCGTCGTGGCTGGCTACGAAGCCGATGGCAAGCCGGGTACCGCAGCTTCGCCGGGTCCCCCCGGTGGTGAAACCGGTGGTACCGCTGTCCACATCGCACCCGGCTTGCGTAGCGCAGCTCGCGCTCCCCGGGCGGCCGCGGCCCGGGTAAAATCGCCGAGGGTGTCCGCTAGATGTGGAGACACCGCGCTTGCCAAATCCGGCAATACGCAGAGCCCGAGCAGCCGGCGTCCTACCCGTGCTCCCAGGTCCAGGCTCCCGGTTGCGGCCGAGTCCACCCGCATCCCAAAGAGACGACACCCTTGGGCCGGCCAGGGCCCTACTTGCTCATTCACTTCTGCCAGATGGGGCCGTCCCGGCCGGCGATGGGGTAGCGCGCCCTCCGGCCAGTGCTCGTAGATGTAGGGAACCTGTACGGTTCGGCCATCCGGCTCTCGCACCTGCGGCTCACCTCATGGCAGCTTTTCGCCTGAGGGCGGCTCTGATGCGAGGAATTAGCGGGTCCGCACCACCAACAGCTGTCCGGGGTGGATGGTGGCCGAACGAAGCCCGTTCATAACCTGGATTTCCCATACCAGCTTGCGGATGTCCGTCCTGCCATCTCCGAACTCCCTGGCGATATCCCAGAGAGTGTCCCCGCTTTGCACCCGTACCGTCCGGTAGACGGGTGCCGGTCGCGCCGCCGCCTGCCGGACGCCTAGGAAGGTTCCCAGGCAAAATAAGGTCGCTAGCAGCGCCAACAC
>DMHJ01000178.1 GCA_003449495.1 Clostridiales bacterium UBA8153 | reverse complement strand
CCGGGGTTTTCCAGCCGGTAGAGGTCGTGGGCCACTTCTTCATAGGGGTGGGCTGCCACCATCGCCGCACGCACCGCATCCCACCGGTCTGCCGGGACGATGGTCTCCAGACGCCACTCGTCTACCTTGGCCAGCGTCCCCACCTGCCCCAGGAACGGGTCCGCGCCGACCCGGGGCAGGAAAGTCCCCTGCCCTTGGCTTTGGAATGTGCAGTGGCTGTAGTGGCCAATCCATCCAGCGCCGGCCGTGGCCATAGCGGATCTCACAGCATCTTCGTGACCGCAGGGAACAAACACCACCAGTTTGAAGTGGCATCCGGTCGCGTGGGGAGAGAGCGGCGCCGTCTCCTCCAGTCCCAGGGCTCCGGCCAAGGCGTCGGCCGGGCCGCCGGGGGATAACCGCAGGTTAGGAGGGGTGAGGTATATGGCCAGGCCCTTTTGCACCGCGCTGGCTAGGAGGCGGCCGGCGGGTTCATCGGTACGCAGGGTGTAGGGCGCGCAGGTCAAGGGTGAGTGCCGGCTGACCAGCAGGGCGCCGGACGGCGCCGCCTCCACCAGGCCCGGGGTGAGGTCAAGACCGACCAGGACATGGGCGGAAACGTCCGCCGGGCAGCCGGTAAGTAGGCCGGGATGGTCTGCTTCCGGGGCCGCCCACTCCTCTATGATCCCCAGGACTGCCGCGACCGTTGCCAGCATCTTTCCGCCTCCTCCAACCTGGCCTGTCTTAGCTCCCACCGGCGGCGCGCGGTGATGCCCGCCCGCTCCAGGCTGCCCAACACCTGACGGCACTCACCCAGTTTCTGGTCTAATAGGCCGGGTAGTAGGGGGTGTCCATGAGCGATGAGCCAGCCTCCCAGCTCATCATTGAGTTCGCCCAACTCTCGTATCCAGGCAGGCGCCGGTCCCCCGGGCTCTGCCGCCACCACGTGGTAGTAGCGACCGGCTTCCCGGACCAGTTCTTCGCAAGCGATGCGCATATCCCGGCGGCGCAGCCACCGCCTTACCCGGGAGGGATCTTTGAGCGGCTGCAATACTAAGCGGCGGCAATCGCCCACTATGTCCTGCCCCCGCTCCAGTATGCCGGCCATAGTCTCACCTCCCAGGCCGGCGATGACTATGATCTCAGCCTCCCCAGGGCACAGGACCTCCAGGCCGTCTCCGAGCCTGAGCTCAACGGCCGCCTGCACTCCCGCAGCCAAAACCCGCCGGGACGCGGCCGCGAGCGGACCAGCTGTGCGGTCCGAGGCGATGGCGCGCCGGGCCCGGCCCGACTGCACCAGCGCCACTGCCAGCCGGCCGTCGCCGGTTGCCACATCGGCCGCCACCCGGCACTCGGGCACCAGGTCCATCACGGCCTTGAGTCGACCTTTCAGCAACACCCGGCTCCTCTATGCGCGCACCCTAGCTGTATACTCTAAGTTCTCCGGGAGATACCACGGTTAGATCAGACCCAGCTCGCGCCCGGCCTTCTCGAACCCGGCCAAGGCGAAATCCAGGTCCTCGCGGCTGTGCACCGCCGAGTTCATCACCCGGATGCGGGCTTTGCCCCGGGGGACGGTGGGAAACGCGATGGACTGGGCAAACACCCGGCCGGCAAACAGCCGCCGGCTCAGCTCCGCCGACTGGCGCGCATCGCCCACCATCACCGGTATGATGGGGGTACCGCTGTGCCCGGTGTCAAAGCCCAGGGCTTTCAGCCCGGAGCGGAAGTAATGGGTGTTCTCCCATAGTCTGCGCACCGGCTCGTCGCTTTCTTCAAGGATCTTTACGGCTTCCAGGGCGGCCCCGGTGTCGGCCGGAGTCAGGCCGGTGGAGAACAGAAACGGTCTCCCCCGCTGCTTCATATACTCGATGAGGGCCGCACTGCCGGACACGAATCCTCCCATCACGCCAAAGGCCTTGGACAGGGTGCCCACCTCGACGTCAATGCGGCCAACCAAACCGTAGTGGTCCACGATCCCGCGCCCGCCAGCTCCCATGACGCCCTCGCCGTGAGCATCGTCTACCATGGTCAAAGCGTCGAACTCCGCGGCCACCTCCAGCAGCGCGGGCAAGGGTGCGATGTCCCCGTCCATGCTGAACACCCCATCGGTCACCACCAGCCGGCGACGCGCCTGGGAGTGGTCGGCCAGCTGTTGCCGCAGGCTGTCCGGGTCGCTATGGGTATAGCGCACGACCTTGGCCCGGCTCAACCGGCATCCGTCGATGATGCTGGCATGGTTCAGCTCATCGGAGAAGATCACATCCTCGGGTCCCACCAGCAGAGGCAGCACGGCCAAGTTGGCCGAAAAGCCCGCCTGCAGCAGTATGGTGGCCTCGGTACCTTTGAACGTGGCCAGGCGTTGCTCCAACTCCAAGTGCAGGGATTGGGTGCCCGATATGGACCGCACCGCCCCCGGCCCGACGCCGAAGGCATCGATGGCCCGCTTGGCGGCGGCTTTGAGACGAGGGTGGTCGGCAAAGCCCAGGTAGTTGTTGGAGCACAAGTTGAGTACGCGCCTGCCGTCAACTTCGAACCATGCGCCTTGGGCCGAGGCGATGGTGCGGATGGTGTTGTACAGGCCCTGCTCCTTGAGGGCCTCCACTTCCTCGACGAGAAAGCCCAATCTATCCATATCCAGCTCCTCCCGTGCGTTCAGGTCAGGGATAAAGCACCACTTTTCCGCATTGCCCCGAGGCCATCAGCTCCATGCCCCGGGCGAAGTCGCCCAGGGGTAGCTCGTGGGTGATGAGAGGACCGAGGTTCACCCGTCCGGAACCCAGTAGCCCCCGGGTCTGGTACCAGGTTTCGTACATGCGCCTGCCGGCAATGCCCTGGAAGGTCACGCCCTTCATCACCAAGTCTTCGGCCAGGTCCAACTCGACGGGCCGGGACGGAATGCCCAGAAGCGATACGCGCCCGCCCCGCCGGACCAGCTTGAGGGCATCTTGCACGGCCTGGGTGGAGCCGGACATCTCCAGCACCGCGTCTACCCCGTGACCGGAGGTCTCCTCCAGGATGCCCTTGACCGCGTCTACCTGCCCCACCTGTAGGGTGGCGTCGGCCCCCATGGCCCGGGCCAGCTCCAGCCGGTAGGGGTTGATGTCGGTGGCGTAAATCCTGGCGGCACCGCATGCTTTGGCAATGGCTACCGAGGCAAGGCCGATGGGACCGCACCCGAGTACGGCCAGGCTGCATCCGGCCACCGGCCCGGCCAGTACCGTGTGGACGGCATTGCCAAACGGTTCCTGGATCGAAGCCACGGCCGGCGGCAAAGCGGGCGGGTTTACCCAAGCATTCTCCTGCGGGATCACCACGTAGTCGGCGAAGGAGCCATCCCGGTCCACGCCCAGAATGGCAGTGTCAATGCAGATATGGGCATTCCCGGTGCGGCACTGGTAGCACTTGCCGCACACCACGTGAGTCTCGGCCGAAACCAAATCTCCCACGCTGACCATATTCACCCCGGGTCCTAGCTCCACCACCCGGCCGCTGCATTCGTGACCGAGCACCAGCGGCGGCTTGATCCGCTCCTGGGCCCAGCGGTTCCAGGTGTAGATGTGAAGGTCGCTCCCGCAAATGGAGGTAGCCAACACCTTGACCAAAATCTGCCCGGGTCCCGGTCTGGGCACCGCTACTTCGGTGAGTTCAGCTCCCGGTCCCGGCTCCAGTTTCACCACGGCTCGCACCAGCTGCACGCCTCCTTTACACTCCACCTCGAAATACGGCATGGCAGGAAGCACCTGGCCAACCCGTCCAATTCTTCTCCAGGGCACCGGTTCCTGCTGGCCGTACTAACCGGCCACCCAGCTTGCTCCGGAAGCGGCCCGGCACCGCCGGCGGAGCCCGGCCAAGGTCGCGCCGGGAGCCGGCGCCTCAGGGGTCGTCCCGGTGGGATGACCGGGCCCAGACCCGCAAGCACACGGCGAGAATAGCGGCCGGGTCTTCCGGGTGCCGGCCGGAGGGTCACGCGCGGGGACCGGGCAGGCTGATGATGGCCCAGGTGCCCGCATGCGGCCCGGCGCCAGGCTCAAGCCGGATGGTCCCCCGGTAACCCCCAGCACCGCCCGGGTCACGGGCCGGCCCATGCCCAGTGCATGGGGCTTGGTGGTATACCCGATGTCAAATGCCCGGACGCGTTCCCAAGGCAGGGGACCGCGGCCGGTGATCCGCACCCAGCCCGCAGCGACAAAGATCAATGCTCTCAACGGCATTGATGATCACGTTTCTCAGGGCTTCGCCCAGTAACCGGGAGTTGCCGGTGACCGGGCCGAAATCGCCGCCCACCCACCAAGTAACTCCCTTGGCCGTGAAGTCCCGGTCACAGCTGAGGACCGCTTCCCGCAACAGGGCCCGAAGGTCCTCCGGGTCCCGCACGAGGAGCACCGGCTCGCCTGGGGCCGTGAGCTGGGCGACGGCACCGTCGATGAGGGCCGACTGCTCCCGGATCCTCCTGACGGCGTCCCGGGAACAGGCGCGGCCACGAGCATGGATCAGCAGCTAGGCGCAACCGGCGAACACGGCTAGAGGGTTCCGGATCTGGTGGGATGCCCAGGCGGGCCAGAGCATGGCGTTCCAAGGCTAACGCCGGTTCCGTCTCCCAGATGTTCTTGGAGCGGCTGGCGGTGCGCACCACCCCCAGGATGGCTCCGGCGGCCAGCACCCCCGCAGGCGACCGGCTTACTCTCCACCCGGCCTGGCCGAGCTCCACCGCGTGATAGGATCCCCTGAGGGATGCCAACGTCAAGGTCGCTAAGAGCACCAGTTCCACGGCCAAGGCCGCATACACCGCTAAGAGCCTCGGGCCGGGGCGGTGGCCGGATTTTACCGAGCCCCGGCAGCCAAACATCTTACCCACTACGCTCTACCCCTATCTTCGCAGCATCAAGGGTTCTCCGCCCCCACCGGACCCAGCTGCCTGAGGGTCAAGGGCGGCACTTTCCGTAGAGGCGGGACCCTCATGCCCAACTGAAGGCCCGGGCACCCACCCTGGGGGGCGGTCGCCTACCCGGTGGCTACCGGTCAGACAACCATCCAGACCCGCTACCGCCGGCTACCGCCCACAGGCGCGCCACGCGACTTCCGCCGGCACCGGTAGCCACCCGCAGTGGTGGAGGTTCCGGTTCTGGCAACTGCCGGAAGAGTATCACGAATCGGTCGCTGAGTGTGACGATTCCCGTCGCCGGCCCGGGTGAGATTGCCCCAGCCTTGGACAGGCCGCAGGTCTTGGGCGTGGCTGCAGCTTGGTTGCCTAGAGCTGAGCTGCTCCACCGTGTACCGCTAACGCCTGGCGAGCCCGGGGGGAGCCCGGGATCAGTCGCCGCCGCCAGGGAGACAGCCCTACCGGGGATGGTCCGGCCACCGGATCTCGCCCGCCCAGGAACCTAGGGTTAGGGACGCGCGTCTAAGGACCAAGACCGGAGGTGAAACGGGTGAGTAATCGTCGATTGGCAGTGGTCCTCCTAACGCTCGCGCTCTTGACGGCCGGAGCCGGGTGGATCAGGCATTCCCTGGCAGACCCCGGGACCCGGAAGGATGCAAGCGTGGAGCTGGAGGCGAGGTTTTCCGCCCATCCCGCCAGCCCGGCCGCGGGAGATGGTACCACCTTCTTGCTGGAGGTCACCAACCGCACGGCGTGCCGCTTGTCCCTGCAGTTCAGCACTTCCCAAGAATTCGACTTGGT
>DMHJ01000149.1 GCA_003449495.1 Clostridiales bacterium UBA8153 | reverse complement strand
GCCGCCCGGCCTCGTGGCCAGGTGCAGCCAGGGCAAAATGGCAGCACCAGCCAACCGGCGGCTGCCGTCAGGCCGCCGGCAGGTGCCACCCACCCCACCGCCAGGATGACGCAGACCCACAATAAGCGCCGCAACAGGTCACCTCCTATACCCCGGAGGGGTAGCTGGCGGCGCACCGCGATCATAATCGGGTTTCGCCTGGCCGTCAAGCCCAAAGGTCACAGGTGCCGGCCGTCCGTGCCGGGTGGCGCGGCCGGTCCGGCGAAGTGGCGGATGCGGCGAGGAGCAGGATGAGAAGGAGCACCAAGGCGGGCGCTTGAGAGTTCCTGGGCCTACGGCCCGCTGGGCGGCACCACGATGGGGAAAAGCTCCGCGTCGAGCATGGACATGAGCATACGCCCATTGCGTGCCGCCTGCCCCGCATGGCAGTTGTTGAAGATCAGCATGGTCTCCGGGGCGGCCTCTTCCAGCTGCCGGACGCGCGGGATCCACTCGGCCAGCTCTTCCCGGGAGTACAGGTAGTCGTAGCGCTCGCCCGCGCTTTCGTGGTTCCACCACTTGGCGGCATTGCGCCCATGATAACGTACGTAGGCCAGCTCCGAGGTGGCCAAGGTCAGCGGCGGGACTAGACCACGCAAGGGCGGCTCATCGACACAGCAGTAGCCCAGCTGGTGCCGGCGCATGGCCTCAAAGGTCGTACGGGTCAGCCACGCGGCGTTCCGGTACTCCACCACCAACCGTATGCCCGGCAGCCGTTCCGGCCAGGAAAGCACGTATGCCAGGGTGGCCGGGGCAGGCTTGAACGACCAGGGAAACTGCGCCAGCACGCAGGAAAGCTTGCCGGTTTCCGCCAAGGGCGCCAGCGCCGAGGCAAACTCCCGGAACGACGCCTGCAGCGCGGGCTCGGCCGGCCGCTCGTGGGTCATGAGCCGGTTGGCCTTGACGCAGAACCGGAATCCGTCCGGGCTCTTCCTTTCCAGGCCGGCCATGGTGCGCGCCGTGGGCATGCGGTAGTAGGTGAAGTCCAGTTCGACCACGGGGAATTGCGTGGCGTAATAGGCAAGGAGGTCCTCGTCCTTGGTTCCCGTGGGGTAGAAGACGCCCTTCCAGTCGGCGTACTTGAACCCGGCCGTCCCCACGTAGATCACGACGGCTCCCCCTCCGGTTTCCTAGGGGAGAGTAGGCGGGCCCGCACCAGGGAATCTTCTCCGAAACGCTCGCGGATGGCATCCGTTACTGCCGCCAGCTTGCGTTGTCGCTCCCGCCCGTCTGGAAAGTGCAGCTGGCCGTGACCGGCGCCGGTCAGCTGGCTGAGGGAGACGCCCACCAGGCGCACGGGACTCCGGTCCCAGTGTTGGTCCAGAAGCTTTAGGCAGGCGGCATAGATGTCTTCGGACAGTTGGGTGGGTCCATCCAGGGTGCGGCTACGCACGATGGTCTGGAACTTGGCATTCCGGAGTTTGATCTCTACGGTCCTCCCCTGGAGCCCCGCCCGCCGCACCCGCCTGGCTACCCGGTCGCTCATGTCCAGCACCAGCTCCTGCAGCCGGCTCTCGTCTGCCGTATCCACGGGCAAGGTCACCTCGTGGCTGATGGACTTGGCTCCGGCACCCTCACTCTCCACCGGGGTCACGTCCCGGCCCCAGGCCAATTCCACTAGCCGGCCCGCCCCCGGACCCAGGCGCTGCTGCAGGAGCGCTGCCGGCATCTGCGCCAAGGCCCCGATGGTCACGATGCCCAAGGAGCGCAGGCGCTCGGCGGTTTTCTCACCCACGCCGAACAGCCGGGTGACGGGCAGGGGCCAGAGCAGGCGAGGCACATCCGAGCTTTCCAGCACCACCAGGCCGTCGGGTTTTTGCAGGTCCGAGGCCATCTTAGCCAGGAAGCGATTGGGGGCAATCCCGATGGAACAGGTAAGGCCGGTAGCGGCATGGATGGCTCGCTTGATGGCCAAGGCCGCTTCCCGGGGCGGGCCGCTCACCTTTTCGCAGCCGGTAAGGTCCAAGAACGCCTCGTCGATGGAGTACGGCTCCACCAGCGGCGTGTATGTGCGCAGGATGGCCAGGATCTGGTGGGATACCCGCGCGTATTCCCGGTGGCGCGCCCGCACGATCACCGCGCCCGGGCACAGGCGCCGGGCGGTAACCAGCGGCATGCCCGCCCTCACTCCAAAAGGACGGGCCTCATAGGAAGCCGCGGACACTACCGACCTGCCCTGCGGGTCGCCGCTGACCAGCACCGGCCGGCCGCGTAGGGACGGATCGGCCTGCTGCTCCACCGAGGCGAAGAAGGCGTTCATGTCCACATGCATGATGATGCGGTCCACCGGCAGCACCCCCACTAGGGCGGCACGCCACGGCCCTCCCATCGGCATCGGGCAACCCGCGGCCCCGCTTCTATGGGTAAAGACAACGGTACAGGTAGCGCCTCTACCCGAACTAGGTCCGGGGCATCACCCATTTCTCCAAGTCGCGGCGGTAGCTACACAGCTCTTCGGGCTGGAAAAACAGGGCGATCTCCCGGGACGCCGCCTCAGAGCCATCGGAGGCGTGCACCAGGTTGAACCCGATATCCATGCAGTAGTCCCCACGCAGCGTACCACCGGGCGCCTGGCTGGCATCTGTCGGCCCCAGCATCGCCCGGGCCAGCCCGATGGCACCCGGGCCCTCCCAGACCATGGCCACCACCGGCGCCGAGGTGATATACTCCAGCAGATCCGGAAAGAAAGCCTTGTCCTGGTGTGCCCCATAGTGCCGCCGGGCGAGGTCGCGTTCCATGACCACCATGCGTAAAGCCACCAGTCGCAGCCCGCGGCGTTCGAACCGCGAAATCACTTCCCCTACCAGCCCGCGCTGGACCCCGTCGGGCTTGACCATGACAAAAGTCTGTTGCCATCCCATGTTGGCCTGCAAACCTCCTCAGACGAGGCCGGCTACGGTACTCTGGTCCAACCGCTTGATCACCGCTACCAACAGCTGAACCATACGGTCGTAGTCTTCGCGGTGGATGATCCCGGTATGACTGTGAATGTACCGGCACGGTACGCCCAACACCAGGCTAGGGGCACCGCCTCCGGTAACGTGGATGCGGCCGGCATCGGTGCCGCCGCCGGCCATGCTGTCAAACTGCAAGGGGATGTTCTCCCTGCGCGCCGTGTCCATCACCAGGTCCCGTAAACGTGGGTTGGGGATCAGGGAAGAGTCGTAAAGGAGCACAGCTGGCCCCTTACCGAGCTTGCCCTGGGCTTCGTGCTCTTTGACCCCCGGCATATCGCCGGCGATGTCCACCTCTAGGGCGAAGCCGACGTCCGGCTGGATCAGGTGGGCGCTGGTGATGGCGCCGCGCAGGCCGACTTCCTCCTGGACCGTACCCACCCCGTAGAGGGTGTTGGGATGCCCGGGACCGATCTCCCGCATCACATCGATGATCAGGGCGCACCCGAGCCGGTCATCCCACGCCTTGGCCATGAGCAGGTTGGCGTTCTTCATGGTGCCGAACGCACTGTCGGGGACCACCGGATCGCCGGGCCTGACGCCGAATCCTTCCGCCTCTTCCTGGCTAAAAGCGCCGATGTCTATGAACATGTCCCGCTTTTCCACGGGCTTCTTGCGGGCTTCCGGATCGAGAATATGGGGCGGCTTAGAGCCGATGATACCGGGCACGTCACCGTCTTTCGTCTTCACCGTCACCCGCTGAGCCAGCAGGACCTGCTCCCACCACCCGCCCAGCGTCTGAAACTTTACGTAGCCCTCCTTGGTTATGTAGGTAACCATGAACCCGATCTCGTCCATATGACCCGCCAGCATGATGCGGGGGCTAGTGGCGGTGCCCGGCTTTTTGGCGATGATGCTGCCCAGGCGGTCGCGGCTTAGCTCGGCCAGACCGGACAGGTGCTTCTCCATGACCCGGGCCACCGCGCCTTCGAACCCGGGCACGCCGGGCGCATCGGTGATCTCCTTGAGCAGCCGCAAACGCTCATCCATATAAGCCTTCCTCCTCGCGTCTTTGCCTCTCCTATGACTTCCACCAAAATAGTGGATCTCCTCCAGCAAGGACGAGCCCTACGGTAACCGGCCGGCTGGCTCTCTACCGTAGGGCCCTATGTGTCAGCTTTGATCTTCTGGCTTTTCTTGGCTTTCTTCCTGTGTATAATAACTATCACCTCTCACCTTCAGGTTGCCACATCGCGCTGGGCCTGGCCGAAGAGGCCGCGCCTCATCTCCGAAGCCGTGTAGTTGCTGGCACCGCACTTCTCGACTATGAACTCTAGGGCCTGCCATGGATCCACCGTATCCCCACAGGTGAACACGTCCACTGCCGCATACCCCAGCTCGGGCCAAGTGTGGATCGCAAGGTGTGACTCGGAGATCACCACGACTCCGCTTACTCCCTGAGGGCTAAACTTGTGAAACGCTACTTCTCTGACCTCAGCTCCGGCTTCGAGTGCCGCGCTGACCATGACCTCCTGGACGCTCCCGACATCATTGAGTATCTGATAGGCGCATCCATAGATCTCCGCCAGTATGTGCCGGCCCAAAGCATTCATTTCATTATCAACCCCCTCTGTGTCCCGTATCGTCCTCCCCTGGCGTATCGCCACCAGAATCGATGCCATTCAAATTGTAACAAATTCCTTCGGCATGTCAAGGTTCGGCCCACGCCGCCGCCATCCCTTGTGCTAAATCCCTGCCCAAGGCAGGGATCCGCACAGCCCCGGTAGTCCCGTAGACTTGGATGGCGCCGGCCATCAATCGTTCCCTCCTGCGTTTTCTTTCTAGGAGGTGGGACCGGGATGAACTAGGCGCTGCGACGTCGTTCGCTGGAAATCTGGTCCGTGATTCCATCGTCCGAGAACCTGAAATGGCGGTCGGTTCCTCGAAAGGAGAGTTCCGGACAGGATTTTCGATGACGCCACCTGGCATGGCCGCCCCTCCCTTGCCTTCACATGCGCCTCGCCCTGCCAGCTAGCGCCCTGCGGATTGCTACTCCTTCGGAAACCTGGCAAGTCTGACGACCGCATGGAGGCAAAGCTTCATGATGTCCACGCATATCAGGCCAGGGTTCTCATCCGCGATATGCTCCCGCATGATGGCCAGGTTGTCCCCGAAGTGGAGCCTGTTTGTCCAACCCTTAGGCAGTGTTCTTGCTCGCACCCTAGAACGATTCTCTGGGCACCTTCTTCCAATCGAACAAGTATGCTTCTCGAATCATTTCTGCCCATCTGCTGTTCTTCTCGTTCGCTTGCACGTCCGAAAACACTTTCCACAACCCTTTGCTAGGTGCAAGGGTCTCTTTGGACACAGCCAACGCAGTAATTGGTGGGTATCCATTATCCTTGCACACGCCGGCAATGCGATGGAGGATTCTACCCAATTCGGCTTGGGGGTGACACCCGACTCCCCCGGCCAGTTCACTATAGGTTACCAGCTGTCGTTCTCTCGCTGCCCGACTAAGAAGTGCGAACACTGCCAGTATACGTGGATCGGACTGCGTCATCTGACACGACTCCCTTCCCAGTCTGCCGTACTTGCTCCTCCAGACACTCGGATGAGTACGTGTTGGCAGGATTCGGCAGTACTCGTGCCATTCCCTTTCATGCCGTCGACCTTGCGCGGGCTCTTCCGGATAAGGTGAAACGCGAGATGTACCAGAAATTGGGTAGGGCGTGTCCTCACCTACAAAGTTCCATTCCGGAAACTAGTACCGTATCATGGAAGTCTTGGCCTTGAAACCGACAAGACAAATACATAGCATATGGGCCGACCTCTCACGCTGCCCAAGGCAACGAGCCATACGTGCGCTCGCACCATTCTAGGAACTATTTAGACAGAGACCCACGGCCGCAAAATGGCCGCTAAGCCGCTTGATCTAGCGGCGCTTCTCTTCATTGTGTGCCAATTGTGTGCGGAATTGCTCTGAGCTGTAGTACGAGAGACATAGGGAAGGAGGATTTACATTGGCCGGGCAGCTGATCCAAAGAGGGGAAGGAACATGGCTTGTCTGCGTTTACCTGGGCCTGGACGCGGATGGCAAACGGAAGTACCATAACAAGCCCATTCACGGCAACAAGAGGGACGCGCAGCGGTACCTGAATAGGGTACGGCTGGGCCTGACCTCCGCCCTGATGTACGCCGGCTGGGAGGCGACGGGCGCCTGGCGGGCGATCCTCGCCGCCTCCGCGCTGCGGACCTGCGTAGTCGCCCTGATATTTGCTGGGGGGCGCTGGAAGCGCAATCGCGTCTGCGTCCCGGGCCCACCCGCCATACCCGATGATGCGGTGTCCGGGCAAGGCA
>DMHJ01000041.1 GCA_003449495.1 Clostridiales bacterium UBA8153 | reverse complement strand
TCACCAGCCTGGGGCGGGCGGCAGACCGGCCAGGAGTAGTCCCGGAGCCGCGGCCAGAGCCTGCAGGCCCTCTCCCCCGGAGGCGCCCGGCCGGGACCAGGTGCCACCACGCCGGCGCTGGCCGGGCATCCATGGACGCCGGCATGCAGGCCTCTCCACACGCCGACTATGAGTGAGGTTGACCGCATGGCAGACGTCAGGTACCGGATACTCCCACCCCGAGCCCGCATTGGCATCGTCGGCGGCGGGCAGCTGGGCAAGATGATCACCAGCGTGGCCAAGCGCATGGGTTATCACGTCACCGTATTGGACCCTACCCCGGCCTCGCCGGCGGGACAGCTGGCCGACGTCCAGGTGGTCGCCTCTTTCATGGACGCCCACGCCATCGGCCGGCTGGCAGAGAGTTGCCAAGTGCTAACTTACGAATTCGAGCACATCAACGCCGGCATCCTGGTGGAGCTGGCGGCGCATGGACATCGCGTCTATCCCTCGGGCAGGTCGCTTAGGCACATACAGGACAAGTATGCCCAAAAGACTATGCTGCGGGAGGCCGGGGTGCCGGTGCCCGATTTCTTCCCCGTGGCCACTGAACGAGATGTGCTGGAACACCTGGGCCATACCGGGCTACCGGCGATCCTGAAGGCCCGGGAAGGCGGCTATGACGGGAAGGGGAACTGCGTCATCACCGGCCGGGACGAGATCGGACCGGCCCTTGACCAGCTGGCGGGCCGGCGCCTGATGCTGGAGCGGTTCATCCCCTTCGAGCAGGAGCTGTCCATCATCGTCGTGCGCAACCTGGCCGGCGACGTTGCCTTCTACCCGGTAGTCGAGAACCTGCACGAGCAGAGCATACTGCGGTTGACCCGGGCGCCGGCCGCGGTCCCGGACGAGGTCGCGAGCCAGGCCCGGCAGCTGGCCGCCCAAGTCATGGCGGTCCTCGATGACTACGGCGTGTTCTGCATAGAGATGTTCCTGACCGCCCCGGGGGATCTCTACGTCAACGAGATCGCCCCCCGCCCACACAACTCCGGCCATTACACCATCGAAGCCTGCGTCACTTCCCAGTTTGAGCAGGTGGTGCGGGTGATCACGGGGATGCCTTTGGGGTCCACCCAGCTGCGCAGCCCAGCCGTGATGGTAAATGTACTGGGGAACGCCCAGGTGGATGGGGCTTACAGCTTCAAGGGCGTTGAGGACGTGCTCGACCAAGTCGACACCCACCTGCACCTTTACGGGAAACACTCTACCAAGGCACTCAAGAAGATCGGTCACATTACGGTGTTGGGCGAAAGCACGGCCGTGGCCGAAGGGCGGGCACTCGAGGCCTTGCGCCTGCTCAGCATCGTACCTGCGCCTGCTTGAGCTGGTCGCCGGACCCGGGGCTCTACCCGGTGATGCCGCGGGCCACCGTGCGCCAAGCCGACCGGAAGCGGCCGGGTGCCACCGCCTTACGGCGGGTTGCGCGTGCGCAAAACTGCACCGCAGTCGCTCCCCTTACGGGTTGCAGAAGCTGCACCAGGCGGGATCCGCATGCTCCCTTCCGGCGGGAGTCTCCCGGGTGAAGCCGCAGTTCTGGCAGGTGCTGACTTTCGCCTTAACCTCGTGGGTGGGCAGGCCGCACCACGCGCAGGGCAGGCCGCGCTGGCAACTGACCACGGCAAAACCCATGGCCCGGCATTGCGGGCATTTCTGGGCGATCCTCCGGGCAAGGTCCTCCGCGGCTCTCTTGATGTTGGCCATACGGGTGGGGTTGGCGTGGGCCCGCATGTCCGTCTGGACCAAGGCGCATCCATCGGCCGACCGGGCCGTGCCCCACAAGAAGGCTTCACGGAGCTTCTCCCAGGAACTGATGCCCTTGACGAACGCGGCCTTTTCCGTGTGGGGGCTTACGATGAGAAAGTGCCCGGGAAAGCCGGCCTTTTCCGCAAAGGCTTCCGCCTCTTCCCAATCGCCCGCGGCGAGCTGGCCGTAGTTGGTCTCCGGGCCGGCGTACTCACCACAGACCTCCAGGCGGCTGGCGTCGTCTATGAGTAGCACCAGCTCCCGGTTCCAGGGTATGAACGGGTTCCCCGGATGGGGCCCGAAGCTACCCTCGCTGGCTACACCCAGATCGGTATCCAGCAATTCCATGGCCTTCTTTGCCTTGAGGCGGGCGGTTTCCAGCTGGGAGCCGGGCCGGGCGGTTTCCAGAGTGAAGGTGCCGTAAAGGTCCGTATCGTAGGAGCTGTGGACCACCACCCGGCAACCGGTAGCCTTCTCCAATGCCGGAGCGATCACCCGCTCCTTTCCGTGCTTGGTGAGGAGAGCAGCACGCCTTCCCTGTAACACCCGGTCATCGCCCACTACGCTTCCCCCAGCTTCTCCATGGTCGTCGCCATCATTATACATGATGTGAGTGACTGTCTCGAAGCATACCCGGCCCCAGGCACCGTAGACCGGCCGGGTTGTCTCCCACGTATCCCCAGGCGGACTCTACACTGCGGGGAGGAAGAATTCCGGAGGGCAGAAGAAGCTGGCCATCGGTTCTTGGTCGGGATGGACTGAACCGTTACGGTCTGGGGCAGAAAGCGGGTACATCACAAATACCTCAAGAGCCATGGACTTGCCAGTAGCAGCGCAGTGCGCTACAATGGACGTGACAATAGCATACAGGCTCTCAGGTGCCATTGCGGAGAATAGGGAAGTCCGGTGCGATTCCGGCACGGTCCCGCCACTGTAAACGAAGAGCCCAAGGGATAAAAGCCACTGTCGCGAGACGGGAAGGACCCGGTGGGCGATGACGCGGAGTCAGGAGACCTGCCTGAGAGCAGGCGCGGCCAGTAGCCGCCGTGCCAATGCACAACACCTTCGCAGGAAAGGGGGGTGTAGGGACCGACCGGGCGAGGCACCCGGCAGGGCCGTGTATGGACCCCCGAACCTTGAGGTTCGGGGTGTAGTTTTTGAAGGGGGATGCAGAGTTGCGCAAGTTTCTATCATACTTGATGCTCCTGAGCATGATGGCGTTTCTTCTACCCGGCTGCGGGTTTCTCCGGGATGTGGTCGGGGGATCGGGCCGCTGGCCCGTCACGGTCACCGACCGCACTGGGGAACCGGTGGCCATCCGGACCCGGCCCGAGCGCATCCTGTCCATGGCTCCCAGCTCCACGGAGATCCTCTTCGCCCTGGGTTTGGGGCGCCGGGTGGTGGGACGGACCGACTGGTGCGACTTTCCCGCCGAGGCGGCGGCCATTGCCAGCGTGGGCAGTGAGTGGAGACCGAATTGGGAGCTGGTGGCCGGCCTTAGGCCCGATTTGGTGCTGGCAGTGGGTACGGCCCAAAGCGCCATCGTGGTGGAAGCCCGCCGGCTGGGCCTGACCACCGTGGTGACCCAGAGCGCCACCCTGGAACAGGTGTTCGAAGACATCATGCTCATCGGCCGGGCCACCGGGGCCGAACCGGCGGCGGAGCAGCTGGTAGCGGCCCTGCGGGGACGGTACCAGACCATCAGGGAGAGAACCCGGGGCGTCCGGGAGCGTCCATCCGTGTTCTGGGTCATCGATGCCACCCTGTGGACGGTGGGACCGGGCACCTTCATGGATCATCTCACCACCGTGGCGGGCGGCGTCAACGTGGCCGCCGGGGCCGGCCAAGCTTACCTGCAGTACAGCATGGAAGCATTGTTGGCCGCCGACCCGGATGTGATCATCGTGGCCATACCCCGGGAAGAGTACCCCCGGCTCCAGGCTCTGCCCGGCTGGAACCAGCTATCGGCGGTGAGAAACCAGCGGGTGCTCTTCCCGCTCCCGGCCCTAGTGTCGCGGCCCGGCCCGCGAGTTCTGGACGGCCTGGAGCTGATGGCCAGAGGGCTCCACCCCGGCCTGTTCAGATAGGAGAACCAGGATGGACTTGGAGCGAAGGTGGAGGGCCCGGCGACGGGCGGTGGGGCTCATGGCCGTGGTCACCTTGGTGGTCATGGTATTGGCGGTGGGTCTGGGACCGGTGTCGATACCTCCCGGCCAGGTGCTGGGGATCATCGCCTACCGGTTGGCTTTCCCCTTCGCTCCCACTCCTCATTGGCCTGCAGGCCACGAGGTCATCGTCTGGGTGATCCGCTTGCCCCGGGTACTGCTGGCGGCCATGGTTGGGGCGGCACTGGCTCTGGCCGGCACTACCTTCCAGGGGGTGTTCAAGAACCCCATGGCCGACCCGTTCGTGATCGGCGTATCCTCCGGCGGTGCCCTGGGCGCGGTCCTATCCATGGTGCTGGGGCTCGGGCGGGGATGGGGTCAGTACGCCGTCCCCGCCTATGCCTTCGCCGGGGCCCTGCTCACGCTGGGGGCCGTGTATCTGCTGGCTCGTCTTGACGGCAAGCTGCCGGTGATCACCCTGCTTTTGGCGGGCGTAGCTGTAAGCACCATCTTGTCCGCGCTCATCTCTCTGCTTATCTTCATGGCCCGCCAGCGCATGGAGCAGGTGGTCTTCTGGCTCATGGGGGGCTTCGTGGCGGCACGCTGGTCAAGCCTCGGGTTGGCCTTGCCTTACCTGCTCCTGGGTAGCGCCGTCCTCATGCGCAGGAGGCGCGAGCTCCATCTCCTGATCCTGGGGGAAGAGGCAGCCGCCCACCTGGGGCTCGATGTGGAGCCCACCAAGCGCGAGCTGCTGGCGGCGGCATCCCTGCTCACCGCCGCCGCCGTCGCCGTGGCGGGTCTCATCGGCTTTGTCGGATTGGTCATCCCTCACATCGTGAGGATGCTGCTGGGTGCCGACCAGCGCTGGCTCCTGCCGGGGGCGGGGCTCGCCGGGGCCTGCGGCCTGGTGCTGGCCGACTTGGTCGCACGTACCGCCATGGCCCCGGCGGAACTACCGGTGGGTGTGATCACCGCGCTCACCGGAGGGCCGTTCTTTTTGGCACTGCTGGTACGGAGAAAAAGCTCCGGAAGGTGAGTCATGTTAGCCGTCCAGGACATTACCTGCGCCTATCGTATTACCGATGTCATCCGCGGGGTCTCGTTTCGGGTCCCGGCCGGGACGGTGCTGGGGATTACGGGCCCCAACGGCTCGGGGAAAACCACCTTGTTGCGGGCCCTTAGCCGGGTCCACCGCCCGCGCTCCGGCCAGGTACTGCTGGAGGGCCGCGACCTGTACACTCTCCCCCACCGGGAAGTGGCCAGGACCATGGCCGTCTGCTCCCAGCCGGGACAAGTGGACGTGGAGCTTACCGTGGAAGAGCTGGTGCTCATGGGCCGCTATCCCCACCTGGAGGGTCTGCGGGGCGAGGGGGAAGCGGACTTTGCCGCCGTACGACATGCTCTGGAGGTCACCGCTACCGGCCATCTGGCTGCCCGGCTGGTGACTACACTGAGCGGAGGGGAACGGCAACGGGTGCAGTTGGCCCGGGCTCTGGCCCAGGAGCCGCGGTTACTCCTTTTGGATGAGCCCACTTCCCACCTGGACATCGGCTTCCAAGTAGAGATCATGGACCTGATTGCCCGGCTCAACGGGACTATGCAGGTAACGGTGATCATGGTGCTGCACGACCTGAATCTAGCCGCTCGCTACTGCCGGAGCCTGGTCATGCTCAAGGAGGGTCAGGTGCGCGCCAGCGGGGAGCCGGCCCAAGTGTTGGAACCCGGCCTGTTGGAGGCGGTGTACGGTATCCCGGTGCTGGTCCACCCCCACCCGGTGTATCACTGCCCCCAGGTGCTGCCCCTTTCCCGCAGTGCCCCGGCGACCGCTGGCCCCCCCGGCATCGGCGATGCCGGACTACCCACCAGGTCGCTCGGCTCCCCGGTCTAAGGCCCCGGACCCGGCCCGCGCCGTAAGCTGTCGTGAGGGCGGCCGCGCCCGGGGGCCGATGCCGGGCGATGCGTCCTGGGCACAAGCACGCTGAGGATGCCCACCCCGGCTATAAAGCCCGGCCGGGCCGGGAGATCCC
>DMHJ01000209.1 GCA_003449495.1 Clostridiales bacterium UBA8153 | reverse complement strand
GCGCGACGTCGAAGGTACGGTCCCCCTCCACACGCTCCGGGCCGACATCGACTACGGGTTGGCCGAGGCCCGGACCACCCTGGGACAGATCGGCGTCAAAGTCTGGATCTACAAGGGGCAGGTGCTTCCACCCAAGCGGGTGGTAAGCCAGGGGAGGTAGTCTGGGCGTGCTAATGCCAAAGAGGGTCAAGTTCAGAAAACAGCATCGCGGCCGCATGACCGGCCGGGCCTATCGTGGAGCCGACATCATCTACGGTGAGTACGGCCTGCAGGCCTTGGAACCGGCCTGGGTCACCGATCGACAGATCGAGGCAGCCCGCGTGGCCCTGACCCGCTACACTAAGCGAGGCGGCCAAGTGTGGATCAAGATATTTCCCGACAAGCCGGTGACTAAGAAACCTGCCGAGACGCGCATGGGCTCGGGTAAAGGCAACCCGGAATATTGGGTAGCCGTGGTCAAACCCGGCCGCATCTTGTTCGAGCTCTCGGGAGTGCCCGAGGACGTCGCCAAGGAGGCCATGCGGTTGGCCGGTCACAAGCTGCCGCTGAAGACCAAGTTTGTTTCCAAAGAAGCTCTGGGTGGTGAAGGCGACCATGAAGGCTAAGGACATGCGGGAGCTGGATAACCGGGAGCTCGACAAACGGCTGCATGCTCTCAAGGAAGAGCTGTTTAACCTGCGCTTCCAGCATGCCACCGGCCAGCTGGACAACCCCATCCGGCTGCGTGAAGTCAGGCGGTCCATTGCCCGGGTCAAGACCATCATACACGAACGGGCCGGCCAGGCCTGAAGGGGGTAAGCAAGTGGAACGCGGAATGCGCAAGACCAGGGTGGGCGTGGTGGTCAGCGACAAGATGGACAAGACGGTGGTGGTCGTCGTGGAGAGGGTAGTGGCGCACCCCCTGTACGGGCGGCGCATGAAAGTAACCAAGAGGCTCAAGGCCCATGATGAAGACAACTCGTGCCGGGTGGGCGATCAGGTACGGTTGGTGGAGACCCGGCCGCTCAGCCGTGACAAGCGCTGGCGAGTGGCAGAGATCATCGCCAAGGCCAAGTAGGCGTGTTCAGGGGAGGGTAGGACGATGATCCAGGCGCAGACCAGGCTCAATGTAGCGGATAACAGCGGGGCCAAGAAGATCATGTGCATCAAGGTCCTGGGCGGCACCCGCCGCCGGTATGCCGTCCTCGGTGACATCATTGTCGCCTCGGTCAAAGAGGCCGCCGCCGGCGGTGTGGTGAAAAAGGGCGAGGTAGTACGGGCGGTGATCGTTCGTACCAAGCAGGGTATCCGCCGGGCCGACGGTTCTCATATCCGGTTTGACGAGAACGCCGCGGTGATCCTCAAGGACGCCCGGGAACCCAAAGGCACCCGCATCTTCGGGCCGGTGGCCCGCGAGTTGCGCGAGAAGGAGTTCATGAAGATCATATCCCTGGCACCCGAGGTGCTGTAGCGGGAGTGCGAGGAGGGGTGACATTGAGTCATGATAACCGGGTGCACGTGCGTAAAGGCGACATGGTTGCCATCATTTCCGGCAAGAACAAAGGGCATAAGGGCCGGGTCCTCCGGGTGATTCCGGACAAAAGCCGGGTCGTAGTGGAGGGCGCCAATGTGGTGAAGAAGCACCAGCGGCGTACCCCAAAAGTAATGCAAAGCGGGATCATCGAGAAGGAGGCCCCTCTAGCCAGCGCCAACGTTATGCTGTTCTGCTCCAAGTGCGACCGGGCCACCCGGGCGGGCACCAGGCAGCTGGAGAATGGCCGGAGCGTGCGGGCGTGCAAGAAGTGCGGCGAGGTTATCGACCGTTAGAGTATCCCAACCACCCCGGCCCGGGTTGCGAAGGAGGCGGCAGGGTGTCGAGTCTGAAACAGAAGTATGGCGATGAAGTTGTGCCGGCGATGATGAAGGCATTTCCGTATACCAACCGGCTCCAGGTGCCCCGCCTGGTCAAGATGGTAGTAAGTATGGGGGTGGGGGATGCCATCCAGAACCCCAAGGCCCTGGACGCGGCCGTGGCCGACCTTACGCTGATCACCGGGCAGAAACCAGTGGTGACCAAAGCCAAGAAGTCCATAGCTGCCTTCAAATTGCGGGCGGGCATGTCCATCGGCTGCAAGGTGACTTTGCGCGGCGAACGCATGCACGATTTCTTCACCAAACTGGTCAACGTGGTGTTGCCCAGGGTGCGAGACTTTCGGGGCGTGCCGCCCCGGGCGTTTGACGGCCACGGTAACTACACGTTGGGATTAAAGGAACAACTGGTATTCCCCGAGATCGACTACGACAAGGTGGAAAAGGTGCGGGGTATGGACATCATCATTGTGACGTCGGCCCGTACCGACGAGGAAGCACTAAGGCTCCTGAAGCTTTTGGGGATGCCTTTCCGGGTACAGTAAAGGAGGAGAGACGTTGGCGGGCAAGGCAGCCATCAACAAGGCAAAGCGGGTCCCCCGGTTTGCCGTAAGAAAGCACAACCGGTGCCAAGTCTGTGGCCGTGCCCACGCATACATGCGTAGATTCGCCCTGTGCCGTCTGCACTTTAGGGAGCTGGCCCACCGGGGCGAGATCCCGGGCGTGAAGAAGGCCAGCTGGTGAGAAGCGGGTAGTTGGAGGAAGGAGGTTGGCACCGGCATGACCGATCCAGTTGCCGACATGCTCACAAGGATCAGAAACGCCACGCTGGCCAGGCATGAGAAGGTGGAGATACCTGGGTCCAAGCTCAAAAGAGCGCTGGCCCAGATCCTCAAGGATGAGGGTTTCATCCGGGATTTCGAGTGGGTAGCCGGCGAGCACCAGGGCAAGATCCAGGTACACCTGAAGTACGGTGCCCAGCGGACCAAGGTCATCTCTGGGCTCAAGCGGATATCCAAGCCGGGCCTGCGCGTGTATGCCGCCAAAGACCAGGTGCCCCGGGTGCTAGGGGGACTAGGGTTGGCCATCATCTCCACGTCCCGGGGGATCATGACCGACCGCCAGGCTCGGGCGGCCGGTATCGGCGGGGAAGTGCTCTGTTACATCTGGTAAGGTCCGCTTTGGTGAGGTGAAATTCAGTGTCGCGCATAGGAAGGCGTCCTATACCCATACCTGCCGGGGTTGATCTGCAGGTCAAAGGCACGGTAGTCGCGGTCCAGGGTCCCCGGGGCAGCCTGGAGAGGGAGTTTGTTCCGGGCTTGGCAATAAGGGTCGTTGAAGGCAAGGTCCTAGTAGAGTGCCAGGACGTTTCAAAGCGCATGCGCTCGTTGCATGGCTTGACGAGGACCCTGATTTCTAATATGGTGGAGGGTGTCACTAAAGGGTTTTCCAAATCCTTGGAGATCGTGGGCGTCGGATACCGGGCTTCCAAGTCCGGCAACAAGCTGGTCCTATCGGTAGGCTTCTCCCACCCGGTGGAGGTTGTCCCGCCTGCCGGCCTAGAGATCGAAGTGCCCAATCCCACCCTCATCGTGGTAAAGGGTCGCGACAAAGAAGGGGTCGGGCAGCTGGCCGCCACCATCCGGGACGTCAAGCCGCCCGAGCCCTACCAGGGCAAGGGCATCCGGTACGCAGGCGAACGGGTCCGGCGTAAGGCCGGCAAGGCAGGCAAGAAGTAGCGAGGTGGGTCCACTTGATAAAGAGGCAGGACAGGAAGTTAGCACGCAAGCGGAGGCACCGGCGCGTGCGCAGACAGGTGTCCGGTACCTGCGAGCGCCCGCGGCTGTCTGTCTTCCGCAGCTCTAAACACATCTATGCCCAGGTCATCGATGACTCATCCGGGCGGACCCTGGCGCACGCCTCCAGCTTGGAGCCCGAGGTCCGGAGCTTGCCGGGTAGTTCCAGCAGCGTGGCTGCGGCCGAGGTGGTAGGCCGGCTGGTAGGCGGCCGGGCCCTGAATCAGGGTGTGACCTCGGTGGTGTTTGACCGGGGAGGTTATATATTTCACGGTCGCGTGGCGGCGGTGGCCAAGGGCGCCCGCACGGCCGGGCTAGACTTTTGAAGGAAGGAGGGAAAGGCGTGGCACAGAAACAGCGTCAGACCAGGGGAGACCGTCCACCTCGCAGAGAACAACAGCCATTGGGCGAGGGCGAGGTGGAGTTTAAAGAGCGAGTGGTATCCATCAATCCGGTATCCAAGACCGTCAAGGGTGGCCGGCGGCGTTCCTTTCGCGCCCTGGTGGTGGTGGGTAACGAAAACGGTAAAGTTGGCGCCGGTCTGGGCAAGGCCAGCGAAGTGCCGGAAGCCATTAGGAAAGGCATCGAGGATGCCAAGAAGAACCTTATCGAGGTCCGGCGGGTTAAGACTACCATCCCCCACGAAGTCACCGGGGAGTTTGGCGCCGGGCGGGTATTGATTAAGCCGGCTTCCCAGGGCACGGGTGTTATAGCGGGGGCGGCGGTACGGGCCGTCCTCGAGTTGGCCGGTATCCGGGACGTGCTCTCCAAGTCCCTCGGTTCCGCCAATCAGTGTAACGTGGTGTATGCCACCATCGCGGGGCTGAAGACGTTAAGAAGCGCTGAGGATGTTGCCCGCATGCGCGGCCGGGCGCTTGCCCGGGAAGAGCAACCCCAGTAACCGAAAGAGGGAGGTTTGACCATGGATCTGCACGAGCTCAGCTCGCCACCCCGTATCCGGCGTCGACGGGTCGGCCGCGGCATCGGTTCGGGCCGCGGCAAGACTTCGGGCCGCGGGCATAAAGGACAGAAGGCGCGCGCAGGCGGAGGCAAGGGCCCACACTTCGAGGGCGGTCAGATGCCTCTGGTACGGCGCGTACCCAAGCGGGGCTTCACCAATGTCTTCAAGACCGTGTATGCTGAAGTCAACCTCTCCGAC
>DMHJ01000181.1:447-6523 GCA_003449495.1 Clostridiales bacterium UBA8153 | reverse complement strand
CGTTATCTCCCGCCCGCGCCCACCGGAAACGGCCGTCAAGCGCAAAGCCAAGCCGGCGCCGGGCTGCTAGGGGAGCAGAGGTTGACGGCCGGCACCTCCGAAGCACGTCGCCCGGCGCTTGGGATTTCTTCTTGATCAGATGCAGTTCCCGATACAGGTCAATAGCTGCAGCTATCCAGGGGCGTAGCCTCCGGGCTTCCTCCCGCTACCCAGGCGGCCGGGCGCGTCTCCCAGGCTGCAGCTTCCGTTGAAAGCCCCGATCATGGGCCCAGCGTGCGTTACCGGCATACGGCAGGGGGCCCTGCCGTTGGGGTCGGTTCCATCTCCACTTAGACGCGAGCTTCACCGGGCTCCTCCCCGGCGGCAGCCTGCGCTCGCTTGGCTTGATGCTTGGCCGCCTGGATACCCCAGCTCAGCTGGATTGGCCAAACCGCGCCTGCACTTGCCTGGACCTTTACGCTAACTACCTCCCGCCCCCTGGGCAAGGTCATTGCCGGACAGCGCTGTGGGGCACAAGTCCGTAAGCGCTGCGACCGGGCCTGTACGCCGCTGCCACACCGGTTAGCCGCTTATCAACTTCCCCCAGCAGCCCGCCAAACGCCTGCTCCAACCAGTCCATTCCATCGACCCACCGGCGCACAAGCGATGGCCGGATGCACTCTATACGCGGGCGCCAAAGCACTGCCCACAGAGCAGCTCGTGGCTGAACCTTTCGCTACTCCGGTAACATTTCTGCCTGAGGGTGCCGTTTCTTCCGGGTAACACTCCCAGGTGGGTTGGCGCGCCCCCCGGCCGGGTCAAGGGAACATACGAAGTGGCGCCTGCTGTCATGATCCACCGGTGAAGGGGGTGCCGTTTGCTCAGAACCTGGCTTCACCGGCGGCTCTTCGTCTCGGGTCCCGGGATTTCCGGCCGGGGTCTTGGCCCTGGGGTGCTGGTAGCGGCCGTGCCCCTTCCCGAACCCCAGGTCATGGCCGCCACCCGGGTGTTGGATGTCCAGAGCCGCCCGACCGGGAGCTTTTCGTCGAGCACAGTTCCCGGTGCCGCTGTACACCTTGCCCCGTCACCTGCCCCAGGCGGTGGTGGCCGTAGCAGATGCCCGCTTCTACCAGCATCCGGGGTTCGCCGCCCGGGCGGTGTTACCGGCCGCCTGGGTGAATCAGGGAAAGCGCCGCACCGTGGAAGGCCCCAACACTAGCTCCAGGTAGCTGGTGAAGAACCGCTACCTGACGCCCGAGCGGAATTTCCATCGCAACCCATAGAGACCGCCCTCACCCTGAGGCGGGAATGAGGGTACACCGCAGCTGAGAGCCTGGAGAAGTATCTCGACGAGATCTACCGGGGACACGGCCCTTGCGGGGTGGAAGCGGCGGCCTGGACTCACTTCCGCCAGGGCGCCGGCGAGCTGGGCTAGGCCCAAAGCGCCATGCGTAACTGGATACCGGACTTAGGGCAACCGGGCTTCACAGGCCCGGGCCGAACGTACGGCCAGGGACGCCCTGGGCAGCAAGGGCGACCGCATGCCGGGATATGGCCGCGGTAGGCAGCACCGCCGCGCAGGCGATGGTCCTGGTTACGTCTCCCGGCGCCTGCGGGGGATTGCCCAGGCGTGTCTGATTCATGAAGCGGGAAGCTCGCCTAGAGTGACCGCGATGGTGACCGGTCGGCCCGCCCGGATCACCTGGATGCTCACGATCTCACCGACCCGGTGCTCGCGTACGGCTACCTGCAGCGAGCCGATGTCATCTACCCGGTACTTCCCGATCTGCACGATGATGTCACCGGCCGCAAGTCCCCCCCGGGCGGCCGGACTGCCGGGGCGCACCGCGTCTACATAGACGCCGCGGTCAAATTGCACGGAGACCTCCAGCCGGTAGCGCTGGATGGTAGCCCGGTCCAGGATCTGCACACCCAGCCAAGGCCTTCTCACCCGGCCGTCGGCGATAAGATCCTCAACTATGCGGCGGACGGTGTTCGAGGGAATGGCAAATCCCATGCCTTCCACCCTGGGCAAATCGATTTTCAGGGTGTTGATGCCGATGACTTCTCCCGCACCGTTGGCCAGGGGGCCGCCGCTGTTGCCAGGGTTGATGACGGCGTCGGTCTGAACCAGCCGGATGAACTCCTCGCCCACCCGCAGGATACGGTCGACCCCGCTGATGACGCCTGCGGTTACGCTGTGCCTGAACTCCATGCCCAGAGGGTTACCGATGGCAATGGCCGGCTCTCCCACGCGTAGCGCGTCAGAATTCCCGAACGTGGCGAAGGGTACCCGGTCTACGGGGATCTTGATGACGGCCAGATCCACCGGCGGGTCCGATCCTACGATTCCGGCAAGGTGAGAAGAGCCGTCGGCCAGGATGACCGTGATCTGGCTGGCCCCTTGGATGACGTGGTGGTTGGTGACAATGTACCCATTGGAGCTGATGATCAACCCCGACCCGGTGCGGGTTTCCAGTACCTGCCTGCCGCGGAAGTCTACCCCCACCACGGCGCGGTTCACAATCCCCACCACCGCCGGGCCCACGGTGTCGGCCACCCGCACCACGGGATGGTCGGAAACCGCGCGGGTTACCGGTGCCGGTTCCGGCAGCTGGAACCTGGGCAGTTCGCGATTCCACCCTAGCCTTCCGGCGACCAGGCCCGGCGCCACGTACACCATGACGAGGGCCCCCACCAGGCCCCCCGCCACTGCGCAGAGCAGATAGCCGGCCCAGGACCTCCGGCCCGGGCCGGGCCGGGATGGCGGCAAGGAGTAGATCATGGGACGTAGCGGCGCGGGAGACTGCCGGCTTCGGCAACCGCGGGACGCGCCTCCTCCCTTCGCTAGGCGTTGTACTCATTATCCCGGGGCTCATGGCTGGGGGGCAGCCGGCACGGTAGGGCCGGTGCCGGCGCCAAACTCCCGGCGTCTGCGCCTCCACCGGGCGATAGCCCGGGGACAACCGGGTGTCTGCACCTCTATCGCCGGCCTCGGCACGTTCGACTTGATCGCTGCTGCACACCCCAAAGGCTGGCGAAACCCACGTGCGTTACCACCGCATCAGATCTGGCCTAACCAGGGTACCGGCAAGCCTCGCCACGCGGCGGCCGGAGACCTCCAGGCAGGGGAGGTGATGGCGGGGGAGAACGGAACACAGGACGCAGGCATGGCCTGCTGCCGCCGCCTCTCCCTGCCTTCCTAGACCCATTCGCCTGGGCCCGCCGGAGACGGTAATGGACCCCCCGGAGGGCCGGCACGATGCTTGGCTCAGCCGGGGCCCAGGCCATATCACCGGGTCGCTTTCGCACCTCCCGGCCGATATCTTCAGGAGGGGACAGCTGCCGCCAACCAACCGGCCGGGGGGTCCTGCTCGCCTTTACGAACCGGGACTACGGTCAATCGCAGCGCCCAGGCCTCTGAGTTTGCCCAGCAGGTCCCGGTACCCTCGCTCGACGTGTTCCACCCCGTATACATCGCTCCGGCCTTCCGCCGACAAGCCGGCGATGACCAGGGCGGCGCCGGCCCGCAAGTCGTTGGCCTGCACCGGGGCGCCGAGGAGCCGCTCCACCCCTTCCACCACGGCGGTACGACCGGCCACTTTTACCTTGGCGCCCATGCGCATCAGCTCATTCATGTAGCCGAAGCGGTTGTCGTACAGGGTCTCATGGATCACGCTTACCCCGTCGGCAGTGGCCATCACGGCGGCGAAGGGCTGCTGGGCATCGGTGGGAAATCCCGGATAGGGCAGCGTCTTGATGTTGGCCGCCCGTGGCCTTCCCCTACAGGCTACCCGCACCCAGTCCCCGTTCTCCATGACCTCTGCCCCGATCTCTCTCAGCTTGGCCATGACCGCTTCCAGGTGCTTGGGGATGACGTTGTCCACGGTCACGTCGCCCCGGGTGGCTACGCCGGCCATCAGGTAAGTGGAGGCCTCGATGTCATCGGGGATGATGGCGTGGGAGGTGCCATGCAGCTCCCGCACCCCCCGGATCCTGATCACGTCGGTGCCCGCCCCTTGCACCCGCGCACCCATGGCATTCAGGTAATTGGCCAAATCCACGATGTGGGGCTCCCGGGCGGCGTTTTCAATGGTAGTCAAGCCTTCGGCCAGGGTGGCCGCGAGCATGATGTTGATGGTGGCCCCCACCGATACCACGTCCAGGTACACGGGAGCCCCCCGCAACCGCCGGGCCGCGGCCTTCACTACCCCGTGCTCCAGGGACACCTCGGCGCCCAGGGCCTTGAAGCCTTTCAGATGCTGGTCGATGGGCCGGGGACCGATATCGCACCCGCCGGGTAGCGCCACTTCGGCCCGTCCGAACCTGGCCAGCAGCACTCCCAGAAGATAGTATGAAGCGCGCAGGCGCTTCACTTGCTCGTAGGGGGCGCGGTGGGTGGCAAAGCCATTGGGGTGGATGGATACCGACCCGCTCTCCTGGACCCGGATTTCGGCACCCAGGTCGGTGAGGATGCCAACGAAATTCTCCACATCTTTGATTTGAGGCAAATTCTCCAGGCTGCTGGCACCGGAGGCCAGCAAGGCGGCGGGTATGGCGGCCACGGCAGCATTTTTCGACCCACTGATGCGCACGGTACCCTGTAAGGGCGTACCGCCCTGTATGATGAGCTTAGTCAACGCACTTCCTCCACATCGACACTACTGGTGCCCTCGACGGTCAGACACCCGGGCAAGCTGCGGGTTCCGTCGCATCGCCAGGAGACTACCTTGCGTCCGCAGCCCAATTTCTGCACCTAGGCGGGTATTCCTGCTGGCCAATACCGGCCGCCGCAAGCCGCACACCTGATGCGTCCATAGCATGCATCGACGGTTAGTCTGCCAGCCATAAGACCCAGCGGCCCGGAGGAGACCGGGCCGCCTCCCCTGTCATGCGTAGTCGATTCCCCAACGCCGGCGCTGGGCACCGCCAAGGGTTACCCCGCTGCCCGCACCCAGCCCGGCTACGTCTCCTCATGCCGGCGGTAGGATATTCCCGTCCGGCCTGCGATGGCCGGCCGCAGCGGCACTCCCCGGGCCAGGTCCGAAATGATGCTGGCCGGCCCGCCGGTGGCCAGGGTGAGATGGTCCAGGAGGACGGTCATGAGCAGGGCCTGGCGGTAGGTGCGGGCTTGATGCTCCGGACGGGAAAGCACGCGACCTGTCGGGGCAAAGGCGTAGGGATCATCTTCTACCTGAGGCCCCGGCTCCAGCCACAGGTATCCGGTCAGCCGGTACTCCGGCCACTGGGCCAACCCTTCGGGAAACCAGCGCACCTAGTCGCCGCCGGTGGCGTGGTCCAGTGCGAAGTGGCTTAGCTCATGGATCAAAGGCGACTGGGCTCGGCAGCTCTGCTCCAGCTGCTCCGGTGCGGACTCGAAGATCCAAGCCCGCGGCGAGAGCAGATGAATCACCCCGGCCTTATACACGCCCAGGGCTTCCTGGCCCCGATCCCCGCCGGACGCCGCGCGCAGTAAGGTAAGGTCCGGATGCACCGCGATGACCACACGCTGGTCGGGCGAGAAACCTGCATCCTGCCCTGCCTGCGGCTGGCACTCCTTGGCCATCTCCAGCACCAGGCGGGCTATGTCTTCATCGCCGGAGAGGTACCGTGCCTCTACCCCGTCACCCGACCCATCTCCCAGCGCGAAAGCCTGGGTCGGGCCAGGAGGCGTTCCCATTGCTTGCTGGCCGTGTACAGGCCGGACCTGGCGAGATTCGTATCCGGCCAGAACTGCGCGTGGAAGGGAAGGCTAGCAAGAGCACTACCACTGCAGACGTGCCCCGCGACTCTTTCGGAATGATCGGTAGGTTCCCCACCCCGCGCTGGCCCAGGATGGAACCATCTGCCACAGGGTCCGGACCCTGGAAAATTCGACCGCCAGTCGTACGCCGGCGTAGCTGCTGGAATGGTATTCCGGGTCCGCGCAGTCCGGCCACTTGGCGCAACCTGGCGATCTGCGTCTTCCGCCTGGGGGGCTTCAACAGCCTGGCCAGCGCACTGGGGGCTGGCACTGCTCCAGAGCGCTGGAGCCGGTTGGTCGCCACCGGTAAGCTGTCGGGCGGGATAGCATGATCGAGGCTCCCCCAGCGGGGCC
>DMHJ01000181.1:0-125 GCA_003449495.1 Clostridiales bacterium UBA8153 | reverse complement strand
CGAGGCTCCCCCAGCGGGGCCTGCACGATCGCGGGCCAAGCTACCGGCAGACTATGGAGGCAAACGGCAAGGACCGCCATGACCGGTCTGGGCTGAGTGCGGGTAACGGTGGCAAAGGGGTGGGA
>DMHJ01000082.1 GCA_003449495.1 Clostridiales bacterium UBA8153 | reverse complement strand
GCTCACGGCCGACTGGGGCATGCCTGCGGTAGCCGCGGCCATGCTGGCCGGTGCCGGCGTGGAGGCCCTGATGGCGCTGACCATGGCCTCACGGACCGGCCTCAGGCATCGTTGGAGCATCCCGTGGCGACACCCCGGGCTGCTGCGCGTCTTCACCCTGAGCGTGCCCATGATGCTGGGTGGGCTCGCCGGCCAGGCCTATCTCATCATCGACCGGAGGCTGGCCTCGGCGCTGGAACCCGGCAGCATCTCCGCGTTGGCTTTCGCCAGCAAGTTGGTGCAATTGCCCCTGGGGCTGTTTGTAATCGCCATCACCACCGTGCTCTACCCTTTGTTCTCGGAATACGCCAGCAGGCGGGACCACCCGGCACTGGGACGCTCTATCCAGTTCGGCCTGCGCCTGGTGGCCCTCATCACCATCCCGGCCAGCATCGGGCTGGTCGTTCTCCGCGAACCCATCATCCGGCTCCTCTTCCAGCGCGGGGAGTTCGATGCCCGCGCCACCCAGCTGACCGCCGTGGCGGTGCTCTGCTACGGGCTGGGCATGCTGTTTATCGCCGCCAACCAGGTGCTGGTCCGCGGCTTCCACGCACGTCAGGACATGACGACGCCGGTGCTCATCGGGGGAGCCACCTTCTGCGTTAACGTGCTGTGTGCTGTCTTGCTCGTGCGCCCCTGGGGTCATGCCGGGCTGGCCCTGGCCAACTCCATCGGTGCCATCAGCGGTACCGTGCTGCTGGCGGCCGGGCTGGGCCGGGCTCTGCCTCTACACTACGCCGGGCTGGCCGGGAGTTTGGGCCGGATGTCGCTGGCGTCCCTGGCCATGGGTGGCTCGGCGTATCTCGGCCACCTAGGCGCCCAGCAGGTGTTCGGCGGCAGGTGGAACGGACTGCTGGAGGTGGGGGTGGGCATCGGTGCCGGGTGCCTGGTCTATGCCTTGATCCTGTGGCGGCTCCGGCTACCGGAGATCCAGACCGTGCTGACCCTGGTGCGCGAGAGGATACGGAGCTAGCCCGGAGCCATCATGCGAGCACACCGGCGGCGACGGCGCTACCGGTATCACTCACCCGCCGGTTGCAGGTGACCCCTACGGTACTACAGACAGAATGGAGGTGGCCGGCGTGCAGGCCATAGACATCAACTGCGATCTGGGGGAAAGCTTCGGCGTCTACCGGCTGGGCGAGGACGACCTTATCATGCCCTACATCACCTCGGCCAACATCGCCTGCGGCTATCATGCCGGAGATCCGGTGGTTATGCACGCTACCGTGGAACTCGCCTGCCGGCACCGGGTGGCGGTAGGCGCCCACCCGGGCTTTCCCGACCTGATGGGGTTCGGGCGCCGGGCCATGTCCCTGTCCCCGGGAGAAGTCAGAGCCTGCGTCCTCTACCAGCTGGGAGCCTTAGAGGCCATGGCTCGCGCTCACGCCACCCGTCTCTGCCACGTCAAGGCCCACGGCGCCCTGTATAACCTGGCCGCCGTCGACCTTACCCTGGCCAAGGCCCTGGCCGAGGCGGTGGCCCGTTTCGATGCCACGCTGATCTTCGTGGCCCTGGCCGGCTCCTGCCTGGTCCAGGCCGGCAGCTGGGCCGGCCTGCAGGTGGCCCAGGAGGTCTTTGCCGACCGGGGCTACCGGGACGATGGGTCGCTGGTGCCTCGCGGCGAAGCCGGGGCCCTGCTGCAGTCTCCCATCGAGGCGGCCGGGCGCGTGCGCGCGCTGGTCACCTCCGGGGTGCTGCACACCGTGGGCGGCGCGGAACTGCCCGTGCAGGCCCACACCCTCTGCGTCCACGGGGATACTCCCGGCGCTGCCGCTTTTGCGCGCAATCTGCACCAAGAGCTCCGGGCCCTGGCCGTCCCCGTCCTCCCCCTGCGCCAGGTGGTGATGAGCTGACATGGTTCGCTTATTGGAGGCGGGCGACGCCGGGTTGGTGGTGGAGTATGGGGATAAGGTGGACCCAGAGCTCCACGGCCGGGTGCTGGCCCTGTATTACCGCCTGGCGGAGCGCGCCCTTCCCGGCATACGGGAACTGGTCCCTACCTACCGCTCGCTGCTGGTGGAATACGACCCCTTGGTGATCGGCTACCAGCAACTGGTGGAGACCATCGAGCCCCTCACCGCCGGCCCACCCCGGCCTTGCTCGGGGCGATTAATGGAGGTACCCGTATGCTATGGAGGCGAGCGCGGCCCGGACCTGGAAGAGGTAGCCGCCCTCTGCCGTTTGCCGGTGCAGGAGGTGATCGCCCGCCACGCCGCGCCCACTTATCTCGTGTATATGTTGGGGTTTTCTCCAGGGTTTCCCTACTTGGGCGGCCTGGATCCTTCGCTGCAGGTGCCGCGCCTGGCCCGGCCCCGCCTGCAGGTGCCTGCCGGGTCGGTAGCCATCGCCGGCCCTCAAGCCGGCATCTACCCACAGAGCACCCCGGGAGGGTGGCGCATTATCGGCTATACCCGGTTGGCGCTTTTCGACCCCGGCTCTGATGCGCCGTTCCTGCTGCAGGCCGGTGACTCGGTGCGCTTTGTGCCCGTGAAGGAGGGCGAGCATGCACACGCTTGAGGTGATCTCGCCCGGCCTGCTTACCACCGTCCAGGATCTGGGCAGGCGGGGCTACCGCCGGTTCGGCCTTCCCCGCTGCGGGGCCGCCGACGCCTTCTCCCTGCAGGTGGCCAACTTGCTGGTGGGAAACTCCCAGGACGCGGCCGGGCTGGAGTGCACGGCCACCGGGCCCGCCCTACGCCTGCTCCGCCCGGCCCTCCTCGGCTGCGTGGGAGCCGGTCTGCCTTACCTCAATGGGGAGCTTTTGCCCGGCCGGGCCAGTTTTCATGGGCGAGCCGGCGACTTTCTGGAGATCCGGCCCGCTCCACCCGGTCTGAGGGCCTACCTGGCCGTGTCCGGCGGCATCGACGTGCCTGTGGTCATGGGCAGCCGCAGCACTTGCCTGCGGGCGGGTTTCGGCGGGTACCAAGGGCGGCCGCTACGGGCCGGTGACGTGCTCGCGTGCGGGCCCCGCAGAAGTGGCCGTCCGGCCCGGGCGCCGGCCCGGGAAGCGGACGAGACCGGCCCCCTGCGGGTGATCCTGGGTCCCCAGGATGACCGGTTCACCCGGGAGGGTCTGGCCACCCTGCTGGACGCCGAGTACCGGGTGACGGCCGAGTGCGACCGCATGGGCTGCCGCCTGCAGGGACCGCCCATTGCCCACCGCGGTCCGGCCGACATCGTATCCGACGGGGTACCGGAGGGCAGCATCCAGGTGCCCGCCGGTGGCCTGCCCATCATCATGCTGTGTGACGGCCAACCCACCGGCGGTTACGCCAAGCCCGCCGTGGTCATCTCCGCCGACTTGGGCCGGGTCGCCCAGCTGGCACCCCTTGCCACCGTCGCCTTCCGGGCGGTCGGGCGGGAAGAGGCGCGGGCGGCCCGGGAGGCCCAGCAGCGCTACCTGGCTCACCTCGCGGACATGCTGCAGGCCTCCACCGGGTACCGGAGCTTTCACGTACGCGTGCAAGGACGAAGCTACCAGGTAACGGTGGAGGAGCTACCCTGACACCGGCCCCAGCTGGCATACTGGGACCGGCCGCCTCCTCCGCTACTCCGGTTCCTCCGTTCCTTCCCCCGGCCCATCCTGGGCGGCCGATTTT
>DMHJ01000237.1:644-2574 GCA_003449495.1 Clostridiales bacterium UBA8153 | reverse complement strand
GCGGGTGGGGCCGGCGCAGCTACCTCGGTGCTGAGGGCCGGTGCAGCCGGCGCACCGGTAAGAGTAGCATCCCGTGCCCGACCCCGCCCGAGCAGCCTAGCCCCTTCGCCCGGAGACGGTGCCAAGGGCCCCAGCGCCAAGCTGAGACCTACGCCCAGGATAAGCATGGCCGCCAGAGCGGTCATGATCATGGGTAGCCGCCGCACCCGCGGCGGGCCGAGCTGGCGCACCTTGGCTTTGATGGCGGCACGCAGCTGGACGGGTACTTCCACATCGCCCAACCGCCTGCACAGCTCCACCGTACGGCGGAGGGACTCCAACTCCTCCGGGCAGGCCGGGCAGTTTGCCAGGTGGCTATCTACAGCCTCGCGTTCGTCCCAGGACAGCTCGTCGTCGATGTATGCAGACAAGCTAGCTTGGACCTCACGGCACTCTTTCATCGCTCGTCCCTCCTTGCACCGGATTTGACGTCAGCCCGGTGGAAAAGTTCCTGCTCTTCCAGGGTCCGGCGCAACGCGGTGCGCGCCCGGCTCAGGCGGGACTTGACCGTTCCCAGGGAGCACTCGAGCATGCCGGCGATTTCCTCATAGGAAAAACCTTGTAGGTCACGAAGGACAACGATCAGCCGGTGGTCCGCGGACAGGCGGAGGATGGCCTGTTGCACCAGGCGTTTCAGGTCGTTACCCTCCACGGCATCCTGGGGATCGGCTAGAAGATCCGGTAGCTGGCGCCCGATCTCCCCGTCCGGTTGCTGGATGGGCTCGTCTATGGACAGTGCGATCCGGCGTCGCCTCTTTCTGAGTTCATCAAGGCACATGTTGGAGACGATTCTAAAGAGCCACGTGGAAAAGGCCGCATCACCCCGGAATTGCCGGAGACCCGTGTATACTTTGATGAACGCTTCCTGGGTGATGTCCTGGGCATCCTCCATGCTGCCGGTCATACGCAAGGCAAGATTGAAGGCTGTCTTCTCATGCCGCGCCACCAGTGCCTCAAAGGCCTGGGGGTTCCCGGTGCGGCAGCTATTGATCAGCGTCTCCTCGCTCTGCTGCACTCCCTGCCTCCTCTCGCACCATCCACTTTCCGGCTTCACCTCTGGCGCCGCGACCACGGGCCATCGGCGCTGCCCAGCCTCCCGGCACAAAGGGCACGAAAAGGAGCGGATCTCTCCTGCACCTCTTCGAGGCGGGCGGGCTGCGTTCCTTTCGTGCCTGGGAGTATTTACCAAGGCACCGCAAGGACCTCCTCTACTTAGAGGCAAAACTACCGTTTGAGGTTCCACGAGATAGGAGAGCTCCTCCGGCCGTGGGTGGCTGGCCAGGAGGAGCTCCTATGAGACCGGGGGGCATGGTCTTTAGCCCGCAGCGTCTCCATTTTACAGCAGGAAACACCGGCGACCAACACAACTCCGCTGGCACTTCCGGAATCACCTGAGACGCGGTAGCCGGGCCTGACCGGGCATCGCCGGCCTCCGCTAAGGGTGAAAGGCCGCCGGACTTGGTGGGCACCGGCCGGTTCAGCGAAACTGCACTAGTGGCGGGAGAACTCCTGCTGGAGCGATACCGGCAGGGTGACCTTACCATGCCTGGGACCGCGGCCACAGTCGCATTGAGTTGCACACCATTCGCACCAGCTCGGCGCTGCAAGGATATACCTCCTTCCCCTATGCGCTACAGGTCTTCAGCATCGACCGACAGACCACCAACCTGGGGGAGAAGAGTCTACGCCGGGAAACCGCCTACGGTGTTACCAGGCTCTCTCCCCAACAAGCCGGGCCGGAGCGGTTGCTCCAGCTGGTACGGGGGCACCGGAAGACCGAAAACCGCGTGCACTGGGTACGGGATGTTACTTTCGATGCGGATCGCTCCCAGGTGCGCACCTGTGCCGGTCGCCGCACGCTGACCAGCTTGCGCAACCTGGCCATCAGTCT
>DMHJ01000237.1:0-332 GCA_003449495.1 Clostridiales bacterium UBA8153 | reverse complement strand
GCGCAACCTGGCCATCAGTCTGTTCCGTCTGCGCGGCTGCACAAACATCTCCCGCGCCCTGTGCTCTTGTGCCTGGGACTACTCGGCAGCGCCTGCGCTGATGGGCGTCCCCACCCAAAAGCTATCCCAGGTGACAGCATGAGCCGCGGCTCTCCCCGCCGGGCCCCCTGCGTGTGCGCCGGGGGGACCTCTCGTCGACCTTTGGCTACCCGACCTCGGCTCCCGGCACTGCACCGCGGCGGCCCCTCCAGCACGCTCATTGACCCGGGCTAACTGGTGGGAGGTCGTGGCGAGGGCCAAGACTCCAGCGCCTTTGGCGAGGTCCTGCATGC
>DMHJ01000010.1 GCA_003449495.1 Clostridiales bacterium UBA8153 | reverse complement strand
CCGGTGCCGGTGGCCAGTCTTTGGATGCTGGACGCGGTGCCGCCAAAGAGTGAGGCTAGCTGATACCCGGCGAAGTAGTTCTTTGGGCACATCCTCGCCGCCCTGCGATCTCTCTCCTCTAGCCACGCGCCCCCGGACTGCCCCGGCACCTTACGCACGCCCCGTTGGGGCCCACCTCCCACGCGGCAGGTGCGCTACCGGCCTCGCCGCCACTTGCCTCTCCTCGCACCCACGCCTGGTGTCCTGCCCTTCCTGGGAATAGTCCGGGCGGTCCGCCGCTAGCTATTACCGGGAGGGATGCCCCTTGCTCTTTCGGGTCACGGCCAGGACGGTCTGGCCGGCAGTGTTCCTATGCTTGGCCGGAACCTTCGCCGCCGCCTACTGGTTGGGTCTGGAGCGACCCATCCCGGTGCAGCGCACCTGGACGGCACCGGGTACGGTCATGCCCAGGTTCTACGTAGCCACCCCGCACCGCCGAGTCGCCCTCACCTTTGACATCAGCTGGGGCACCCAATCGCTGGCCCTCGTCCTGCCCGTGCTGGCCGGACACAACGTAAAGGCCACCTTCCTTTTGTCCGGTCCCTGGGCCCAGCGGCACCCGCACCTGGTGCGCAGCATCGTCCAAGCCGGACACGAAATCGCCAGTCACGGGCACCGGCACGACCATCTGAGCCGCTTTGACCGGGCCTACATCGCGGATAATCTCGGCACCGCCCACCGCCTCCTCCGGGAGACCTCGGGCCAGACTCCCCGGTTCTTCCGGCCACCTGACGGTGACTACGATGACCTGGTGGTCACCACCGCCCGGGAGCTGGGCTACGAGACGGTGATCTGGGCGGTGGATTCCTTGGACTGGCGTAATCCCGGGGTGGATTTCATGGTCGACCGGGTGCTCAGGCAGGCGTTCCGGGGAGCCATCGTGCTGTTTCACGCCAGCGACTCCGCCCAAAGCACTCACCTGGCCCTACCCCGGGTCATCAGCGGCCTGCGCGGGGCGGGCTACTCTTTGGTGACTCTGGGGGAACTAGTGGCCGGGGGAACCCCGGCCCGGGATGACCCGCGCGGCAGGAAGACCCGTCCTGTAACCGATTGAACGCTGGCCAGGGAACGTGAGCCGGGCAGCCGCGAAGGTGCAGCGGTGGGGTTGTGGCGGGACACGGAAGCCGGGACCGCCGGGAGGGCAAAACGGTGGCCAGCTGACCCCGGTGTTCCAACGGGACTTAACGGCTCCTGCCCGGCGTGACGGAAGGGACCGCCTGGGGTGAGACGCAACCCGGCACGCTAGCGCCTGCGTCGCGGCCGCCTCCCCGGGGCTTCCCCGTCCTTGGGAGGAGCATCCGGGCTCTGGGCCAGCAAGGCGGCGAAGTCTTCACCGGTAGGGGGCTTGAATAGTTCGGCCATGGACGGAGTCTCTTCCCTATCCGGCACCGGTCCCAGGACCACCGGAGCTTGTGCGCGGTCCTCCCCGCGGCGGCGCGCGGCCCGGCGCAGCTCTTCCGCTGCCAGTCCTGCCCGCATCTGCGCCAGGGGAGCCTTCCACTGCTCCGAAGTCAGGGCCTCCACCTTCCCGGGCACCAGTAGGGCGGCGATGCGTTCCGCCCAGCGGCCGGCCCCACCGGTGGCGATGTCCTCGGCCGGAACGTGCAATACCTCAAAACCCAGCGAACACAGGCGCCGGTCTCGCAACACCCCGAGTTCCGCCTTGGCCCGGGGCAGATGACTCACCCCGTCCACCTCAACCACCAGGCGCCCGCCCAGCAGGAAATCCACGACAAAGTTGTCGATGGGCACTTCCCGCTCAAAAGCGAGACCCCGGGCCCGCAGCGCCCGGCCCAGTTCTGCCTCGGTGCGGGTTTCCCGGTGCACGGTCCAGCCCGTGCCCCGTCTTCTGCCGTAATCCCGGCGCATGCTTTCACCCCTACTAGCGCGTGACCGCCAGCATCCAAATGGTCACCGGAACCAGGAGGCTGAGGATGGCGCCGCTAACTAAGCCCGCCAGCGCCACTTGCCGGCCGGCGGCACGGATAATGGCGGGCATGGTGGAGTCCATGGCGGTGGCCCCTGCGGCGCCCACCAGACCGCCGCCGCCCACTCGCCGGGCCAGATAGGGCGCGAAGATGAATACAGACATCTCCCGCATGAGGTTGGCGAGGAAGGCCAAGGCTCCGGCTTGAGAACCGAATTCGCGCCCCACCATGACCCCACTTAGCGAGTACCAGCCGAAGCCGGCACCGGCGGCCATGGATTCGCGCCAGGGAAACCCGGCTATCCACCCGGCTAAAGCGGCTCCCACCAGGCTGGCCAGAGCCACCACCACCGGCAGGACCAGGAGTTTCCCCCGGTCTTGCCAGGCCTGGCGCAGGACGGCCCGGTCGCTGCCCAGCTCAAACCCTACGGTGACCAACAGGACCATGAGAGCCAGGGTGATCCAGCTTTCCATGGGAACCAGCCAGCCCGCGCCTACTCCGTACCGCCCGGCGAGGACGCCGGCGAATGCGGCTACCGCCACCCAGCGGCTCAAGGGTGCGCCCTCAGCCAGTGCCGGCCGTACAGGGCACCCGCTCCGATGCTGGCCCCGGTGGCACCCACGGCCACCACGGCAGCCCGGGCTCCGATCCTGGCCAACCCGGCACGGACTTGTTCATCGGCGCCGGTGCGCGCTCCCATGAAAAACAGAAGCGC
>DMHJ01000011.1:5477-5790 GCA_003449495.1 Clostridiales bacterium UBA8153 | reverse complement strand
CTGTCCCGCACCGGCGTCCAGGATTTGCCGGCCGGACCGCACCTCCACTACCTCGCCTCCGCCCGCCCACGCCGGACAGCGGAACCACTGTATGTGCTGGACCGCTGGCCCGGCCCGAACCCCCCGGGATCGGCCGGCGTCTTGCCGGGAAGTAGTCTGCTCCCGGCCGGGCAAGGCCATGCCCAGGGCACCCATGCCTTGGTGGTGTAGCTGGGTACGGTAATGGGCAGGCCCAGCTTCGCGCCGAACGCCCGGACGATGCCGGCCTTGGCGACCAGCCCCTCCTGGCACCGGGCCGGAGCGAGGCTCTCCT
>DMHJ01000011.1:5202-5347 GCA_003449495.1 Clostridiales bacterium UBA8153 | reverse complement strand
CAATGAGGTAAGCCATGGCGATGAAGTTCCGATTGGGTCGATATCCTCTCGCCCTTGATTTGCCGGCCTGAAGGCGGCTGTTTATGCCCTGAAGAAATCCGGTGGTGGGCTGGCCATCACACCAGTTCAAGGTTCCTTCCCGGCC
>DMHJ01000011.1:617-5101 GCA_003449495.1 Clostridiales bacterium UBA8153 | reverse complement strand
GCCGCGCACCAGCCCGGGCACAGCTCCCCCGGCGATGTCCCTAAGATCGTTGGGCCATTCCTCGCTGTTTCAGCTGGGTAACCCAAAATCGAGTCTGCCGGCAATGAGGCAAGCCATGGCGATGAAGTTCCGATTGGGTCGATATCCTCTCGCCCTTGATTGGGCGGCCTGAAGGCGGCTGTTTATGCCTTGAAGAAATCCGGTGGTGAGCTGGCCATCACACCGGTTCAAGGTTCCTTCCCGGCCCTCTGGTGGTCTTGACTGCCTCCACCGGCTGTAGCCGCCAGTGAGTGGCCCGGAAGCACCGACACTTCAGGAAGACTTCCCCGGTTGCCCGGTCGGGTTGGCCGAACAACTCCGGCAAGGTTAGTCTGATTGGGTAGGCTTTGGCTCTCTTCAGGTTGCGGTGCTTCAGATTGTCCAGTTGCTGGTGTTGTCAAGTGGTCCGGTTGTTGCCTGGGTTTTTGAGCCAGACATACCGTGTCCTCGTAGGCAGGCCTGTCTCCTTGGACGCTTGCCGCCGAACTTCATCTCCTGCTTCGTCTACGACCTTCATTAGGATAGAAGCTATCAAGGGCGAGCCCGGCTGGCGGAAGCTGCCTTTCACCCCGGCCATAAGGGCCGGGGCCAGATCACCACCCACCCACTGCCGGCATCAGGGTCACCGTTATGGGCTTCCCGATCCTCCACGAACTCTTGCAGGACTGGGGCGTCCTTGCCTTCGGTACCCAGCGGTACACGCTGGTCATCGCAGTCGAAGGACAGATTGACGCAAGTATGGCCCTCCTGCGGCCGGCGATTGCGTCGATCCGGCGGGATAGCTGAGAAAACTCAAGGCGGCTCCGGGCTTGTTCTCTACGCTGAGGACTGATGTGCCGCAACCGGGTGTCGCGTTCGCCGGTCGGCCTGACCACCGCAGCCGCAGGCAACTCCCCCGCCAAAGCCATGATCCAGGTCTCAAACAGCAGGGCAGACCCGGAGTCAACCCGGGTAGACCAGGGGCCGGCGGTCTTTTCGATCCCACATCCACGCAAACACTCCCCTCTCGGAACCCGGGCGTCCGACTCAGTAGCGCACTGGAAGAAGTTCAAATGGGCCACTTCTCTTCACCGGCATCGTAGGCCTTTCCACCGGCGGCATCACAAACTGGGCAAGAGCAGGTGCTACCTCGTGGAGAAGTAAAGGTCATGTCCAGCCGCCGTTTGCCGGGTGAGCATTCTAACGCCGTAACCTGCCAAGGGACACCAAGACCAAAGGCTTTCCCGAACAGTTTTGATAGTGGTCTTTTCATCCACGTGAAACAGCCGGAAACCAGCTAGCCCTGAACGCCGGTGTGCTTGGGCCGGAGAGGGCCCGTCCTTCCCTTCTCCCTTCCTGTCCTGAACGCTACCAAATGGTTCGGGGCCTCCCGGGTTTCTCCTGCCGCGCTAGAGGAAGGGCCCTGGGCCGGGCTCAAGACCGGCAAGGCTGCACGGGTCACAGCCGGGAGCAGACAGCAGAAACCAGCCGGATGACCCGGCCACCCGGGTTCGACTAGGCCACCTGCAGACGCCCGCCGTGCATGACCAGGACCCGATCGCACCGCGCCGCCACCGCCGGGTTGTGGGTGACCACGATGACGCACTTGCCCCTCCCCCGGGCCAGGGTACAGAGGAGTTCCACGATGGCCAACCCCACCGCTTCGTCCAGGTTGCCGGTGGGCTCGTCCGCCAGGACCAGCGGGGGATCGTTCATCAGCGCACGGGCGATGGCTACCCGCTGCTGTTCCCCGCCACTGAGGCGCGAAGGGCGCCGGCGCGCCTGGCCGGCGTCGAGCCCCACCTCCTCCAGCAGGGCCAGGCCCCGCCCCGGTACCGCCGGGCCCCGGCGTCCGTCCAGCTCGGCGGGCAGGATGACATTTTCCACCGAACTCAGCTGCGGCAGCAGGTTGTAGGACTGGAACACAAAGCCCACCTGTCTACGCCGGTAAGGGTCTAAATCGCCCCGGGCCACCTCCTTGCCCTCTGCCAGGATCCGCCCGCTGGTGGGACGCTCCAGGCCGGCGATGAGCGCCAGCAACGTGGACTTACCGCTTCCCGACGGGCCCCGGATGGCCGTGATCTCGCCGGCGGCAAACTTGGCGGAGGCACCGCGGACCGCTTCCACTAGGCCGGCCGGAGTGGGAAAGGACTTGCTTACATCCGCCAGCTCGATGCTGAAAGGCACACTCAGCCACTCCCTTCACTCAGAGCGGAGGATGTCTGACGGTCGCAGCCGCAAGCACAGCACGGTGGGCATGAGCGCGCCGGCGGCCGCCAACAGCAGGGTAAGGCCCAGGCCGTTGGCTACCTGCGGCCAACCCAGCCGGTACTGCCCGGCCATGGCGGGCAGGAACATCAGGCCCCGGCCCATGGACCTGGCAAAGGCACCCGTGCCCGGCCCCGGCCCGCCCGGCAGGGCGGGACCAGCGGCCGACTGGGCCTGAGTCGATACCAAGTCCGCCACCGCGCCGGACAGCTGCACAGCCACCAGGACGCCCACCACCAGGGCGACGGAACACAGCATCACCGCTTCGATAAAGAGGCCCCCCGCCACCTGCATCCGGGTGCCGCCCAGGGCGCGCATGATACCCATCTCCCGCTTACGCTCCCGGGCGATGATAGACATAAGGAGCACGATGGTGACGGCCCCGGCCAATAGGGACACGTAGAGTCCCAGGTTCGCCGCGCTGCTGACCTCGTGCAGCGGTCCGGCCAGAGTACGCAAGTCCTGCAAGTTGGATACCAGGTCAAACTGCTCCAGGTCCAACCCCAGGTCCGCGGCCTCTTGACGGAAGGCTTCATATTCGTCGGCCCGGGTCAAAAAGTACGCGACGCTCTGTAGCGAAAGCTCCGGCGCCAGCCGGCGTCCGGCGGCCAGGGTGATGAAGAGGGCGTTGCCGGGATCCCGGAAGTAGGTGCCTTCCTCGCCGCGGGTAGTGGTGAAGATCCCCGCAACCTCCACGGTGACCGGCACCATGGTGGTGCCGCCCGCCGCACTTCTGACGGCGGTCTCCAGGGTAAAGGAGTCGCCCACCACCAACTGGTTGAGGGTGGCCAGGGCCTCATCTATGAGGACCAAGTGGGCCCCGTTGGCGGTATCCTGGGCGGTGAAATGCCGGCCTTCCTGCAACTGCCGGAACCCGCCGAGAAACTCTAGGGCAAGACTGGAGTCGAGATGGGACATGAGCACCAGGGGCATGGCCTGCCCGCCCGGGGGCAGCTGGCGGCCCGGCAGGATCTCACGCCCGCCGATGAAGAAACGCCCTTCGGCCAGCTGTTCCGGCAGAGCCTCCACATCCGGGGAGGAACCTTGCAGGCGCACGCTCTTATCGTACCGCACCACCCGGGCCGACGCGGCCAGCCGGTCGGCCATGTCCTCATCCAGCTGCGGGCGGGCAAAGACCAGCTGGGAGAGATCGCCGCCGGCGGCGCGAATGCGCTCCACCTCCGCCAACAGGCGCTGCCTCTGGCCCACCAGGCTGACCCGGAGTTCCACCCGGTTACCGACGCGGGCAGCGATCTCATCCACCGCTGCCTGGGCCCCGGCCCGGATGGTCAGGGCGATAAGGGCGGCGCTGAGGGTCACCGCCACCAGGGTGATGGCCAGCAGGCTGCGACCCGGCGTACGCCAGAGGTTACGCGCGGATCTTCTGCATGTGTTCAAGACGATGCTCCTCCTTTCCACTGGGAAACCGATGGCGCCCAGCTGCAGTGTACCACCGGCTTTTGGGGATCTTATCAAGAGACTCCCGTCATGCTGTGAAGTTCCGCCGTCAGCCGGGGGGCTGGCCGCGCGGGCCACTAGCGGTACCCGGTCCGGATCCGGAAAGGCGGTATGACCGGACCGCCCGCTCCGCTGCTCCGGGAAGGCCGCCGGCCATCTGTGGCAGGACTTTGGGGGTTGGCCACCAAATCTCTGGGGTAAAGCTACACCGGAAAGGTGGGTTCAACCATGGAACATCGCTGTAGTGTCGTCGCCCTGGTGCTCGACAACCGGTCGGAGGACGCCCCGGAGGTGCAGAGAGTCTTGACCGCCCACGGCTGCCTCTTCCGGGCCCGCCTGGGACTCCCGGGCGGGCCGGCCTGCTCCAACCAAGGCCTGATCGTTCTGGTAATGGAAGGCAGTGCCGAGGAGCAGGCGGCTTTCCTCTCCGACCTGAAGCGCTTTCCAGCCGTCAAGATCCACCAGGTGGCCGTCTGCTGAGTGGGCCGCCCGCCGCCTGCGGGGTGCCGGCACCTGGGTCCTTTACCGGCACCCGGCCGGGTGAGTTTTGACCCGGCGAACCCTGGGCTTCGGGCCGGGAAGCGGCAGACCCGGCCCGCCGGATGAGGCGCGCGCCGCGGAGCCGGTATCCCACCACTAAGCCCGGTTATTCGTACCTCAGGGCCACGATGGGATCCAGGCCGGCGGCCCGGGCCGCCGGATAGATGCCGAACACCAGGCCGACGGCAATCGAGACGCCC
>DMHJ01000011.1:0-201 GCA_003449495.1 Clostridiales bacterium UBA8153 | reverse complement strand
AGGGCGCCGAGCCCGATGCCGAGCATGCCCCCGGTCACCGTCAACACCACGGCCTCCACGATGAACTGGGCCAGGATATCCCGTTCGCTGGCGCCCACGGCTTTGCGCAGCCCAATTTCGCGGGTGCGTTCGGTCACCGAAACCAGCATGATGTTCATGATGCCGATGCCACCCACCAAGAGCGAGATGCCGGCAATGGCG
>DMHJ01000236.1 GCA_003449495.1 Clostridiales bacterium UBA8153 | reverse complement strand
ATGAACTACGACCCCCTGTACCATCCCTACCCCTCCCGCCGGATGACGCATTACGGCCGGAAAGGGATGGTTGCCACCTCCCAGCCCCTGGCGGCGGGTGCGGGGATGGAGATCCTGAAAAAGGGCGGCAACGCCATCGATGCGGCCATCGCTGCGGCGGCCTGCCTGACCGTGGTGGAACCCACGTCCAACGGCATCGGCAGCGATGCCTTCGCCCTGGTCTGGACGGAAGGCAAGCTGCACGGGCTGAACGCCAGCGGCCCCGCCCCGGGCGCCATCTCCATCGACGCGGTCAGGAGACGGGGCCATGCCGAGATGCCTCGCCTGGGCCTGATCCCGGTGAACGTGCCCGGCGCCCCGGCGGCCTGGGCGGAGCTGTCACGGCGGTTCGGGCGGCTGCCCCTTACCGCGGCCCTGGCGCCGGCCATCGACTACGCCGAACACGGCTACCCGCTTTCCCCGGTCCTGGCCGGCGCCTGGCGAAGGAGCTTCGAGCACTACCGCCAGGCGGCCAGCGGCGAGGAGTTCCGGCCGTGGTTCGAAACCTTTGCTCCCGGCGGTCGGGCGCCGGAAACCGGCGAGATGTGGGCCTCACCGGGGCACGCGGCGACCCTCGTGGCCATCGCCGAGACCGGTGCCGAGGCTTTCTACCGGGGACATCTTGCCGAGCAGATTGACGCCTTCTCCCGGAAGCACGGGGGCTTCCTGAGAGCCGGGGACCTGGCGGGCTTCAGCCCGGAGTGGGTGGCGCCGATAAAGGTCAACTACCGCGGCTTTGAGGTCTGGGAACTGCCGCCCAACGGGCAGGGCCTGGTGGTGCTGATGGCCTTGAACATGCTGAAGCGATTCGACTTCCCGGCAAGGGAGAGCGTGCGCACCTGTCACCTGCAGATCGAGGCCATGAAGCTGGCCTTCGTGGACGGCCTGAGATACATTACCGAGGAGAGCGGGATGTCCGTGACGGTTGAGGACTTGCTGTCCGATGCCTACGCCCGGGAACGGGGCGCCCGGATCGGCGATGAGGCCCTGGAGCCGGCGCCGGGAGAACCCGGGCCGGGCGGCACGGTGTACCTGGCCACGGCCGATGGCGAGGGGAACATGGTGTCGTTCATCCAGAGCAACTACATGGGATTCGGTTCGGGAATCGTGATCCCCGGGACGGGGATAAGCCTGCAGAACCGCGGCCACAACTTCTCCCTGGACCCTGGGCACACCAACCGCCTGGAGCCCGGTAAGCGGACCTACCACACCATCATCCCCGGTTTTCTGACCCGGGATGGGCAGCCGGTGGGCCCCTTTGGCGTGATGGGCGGGTTCATGCAGCCCCAGGGTCACCTCCAGGTGATCATGAATACCATCGACTTCAACCTGAATCCCCAGGCAGCCCTGGATGCCCCTCGCTGGCGGTGGGAGAAGAGCAAGACGGTCAGCCTGGAGCGAGGTGTTCCGGAAGACGTCGGGCTGGCGCTGGCGGCCCGGGGCCACGACATCCGGTGGGACCCGGGATGCGAAGGCTTCGGCCGGGGGCAGATCATCTGGCGGGACGGGAACGGGGTGCTGGCCGGCGGAACCGAACCCCGCTGCGACGGAACGGTCCTGGCCTGGTGACCAGTGCGGCCTTGCGGGGTCGGCCGTCTCCTGCCGGCGCCCGTTGCCGGGAGTCGGTGGGCTTCACCACCGGCGCCCCGCTGATCCTGGCCCGTTCACCGGTCGCCCGGGTGTTGACCGAACTGGCCTGGTGACAGGGTGCGTCCATCCGTACCGCCCCGCGGATGGCCCCACACCCCGATTCCTGGCCTTGACAGCGGTTTCGCTCCTGTGCTAAGGTAGTGCCAACCAAATATGAAAGGCCATGAACGGGACTAGTAGGCGTAGCCCTGCCGGCCAAGCGAGTCGGGGATGGTGCGAGCCCGGCGCCGGAAAGAGCGTGCGAATGGACCCGGGAGCTGCGGACCCAAAGGCCTGGGCCGAGTAGGTCATGCCGGGATTCCCCCGTTACCGGGAAAGGGTATAAGGGCCTTCATCCGCCTCACGGGCCCCGTACCCCTGGAGCGAGACTGCCGGAAGGCGGAACCGGCCGGTTCTCAAGCGGGGTGGCACCACGGCCCGAGACCCGTCCCCACAGGGGGCGGGTTTTTGCATTCTGAAGGGAGGAGTAAGGCGTGACCGGAGAAGTGAAGTTCCTGCTGACGGAGAAGGAGATCCCCACCGCCTGGTACAATCTTGGTGCGGACCTGCCGTTCCGCCCCGAGCCCCCCCTGCACCCGAAGACCCTGGCGCCCCTGGGTCCGGAGGACCTGGCGGCGCTCTTTCCGCCGTCGCTCATCGAGCAGGAGATGTCGCCGCAGCGCTTCATCGATATCCCCGGCGAGGTGCTCGACGTCTACCGGCAATGGCGGCCCACGCCCCTGGTACGGGCCCGACGGCTGGAGCGGGCTCTCCAGACCCCGGCCCGCGTCTACTACAAGTACGAGGGAGTCAGTCCTGCCGGCAGCCACAAGCCCAACACGGCCGTGGCCCAGGCCTACTACAACCGCCGCGACGGCACCCGGCGGCTGACCACGGAGACCGGCGCCGGCCAGTGGGGATCGGCGCTGGCCCTGGCCTGCTCCTTCTTCGACCTGGAATGCACCGTCTACATGGTGCGGGTGAGCTACGAGCAGAAACCCTACCGGAAGACCTTCATGCGGCTGTACGGGGCCGAGGTGATCCCCAGTCCCAGCGACCGCACCTTTTCCGGCCGGGCCATCCGGGAAGCCGATCCCGGCTCCCCCGGCAGCCTCGGCATCGCCATCAGCGAGGCGGTGGAGGACGCCGCCGGCGACCCCCGTGCATGCTACTCGCTGGGCAGCGTGCTCAACCACGTGCTGCTGCACCAGACGATCATCGGCCTGGAGGCCCGCCGGCAACTGGAGATGGCCGGTGAGCGGCCGGACTTCGTGGTCGGCTGCTTCGGGGGCGGCAGCAACTTCGCCGGCCTGGCCTTCCCCTTCGTGATGGACAAGATCAACGGCAAACAGATCGAGATCTATCCCGTAGAGCCCAAGGCCTGCCCCACGTTGACCCGTTCCCCCTTTGTGTACGATCATGGCGACACGGCCCGGTACACCCCGCTGCTGCCCATGTACAGCCTGGGCCACGCTTTTGTGCCGGCGCCCATCCACGCCGGCGGTCTACGCTATCACGGCATGGCGCCCACGGTGAGCCAGCTGGCCAACGAAGGGCTGATCGCGCCCCGGGCAGTCTCCCAAACCGAGGCCTACCAGGCCGGTGTCCTGTGGGCCCGCACCGAAGGGGTTATCCCCGCACCGGAAACCAGCAACGCGCTGGCCCAGGTGGTGCGGGAGGCCAAAAAGGCCAAGGAAGAGGGCAAGGAGAAGGTGATCGTCTTTAATTTCAGCGGTCACGGACTGCTGGATTTGACCGGGTATGAAAAATACCTGTCCGGTCAGTTGAGCGACTATGAGCTCAGCGACGATGACATGGCCAAATCCACAGCTGTTTTTGCCGATTATCCCACGCCGCAGAACCTGAAGAGCCGATAATGGACCCCGACACATTGGCAATGCGCTGCCCGCGCCTGGGCTGCGCGGTTCCCTTCAGCTACTGCCGCATCTGCGGCGAGGGCGAGCGTCCGTGCTTCAAGGTACTGGACTGCTGGTGGGAGCGTTTCAACGTGACCGGCTACTTCAAGCAACGGCTGAGCCATGCCGCCTTCGAACGATTGGCCGCCGCCCTGCCCCCCGGCAAGGTCGCCAGCCTGGTGGAGATGATCCGCCAGGCCCAACAGCGGTTGAAGCAATAGCGCCGTCCTCCCCAACCGAACCAACCCGACCGACCAGGCCAGATTGAATCAGGCTTGACCCCCCGGTCCGAATTGCATATAAGTTGCGAATTTCGACAACGCAAACACCCATTCGTACATTTGCGCAGAAGGGAGTTGGGGATGGCAAAGAGTTATCGAATCGCAGTGATCGGGGGCGACGGCACCGGCCCCGAAGTGGTGGCCGAGGGGCGCAAGTCACTGGAGGCCGCGGCAGCCAAGTTCGGCTTCAAGCTGGACATGACCGATTTTGATTTTGGCGGCGAGCGCTATCTGCGCACTGGGGAGGTGCTGCCCGACAGCGCCGTGGAGGAGATGCGCACCTTTGATGCCATCTATTTGGGGGCCATCGGCCATCCGGGGGTCAAGCCGGGCATCCTGGAAAAGGGGATTTTGCTGCGCCTGCGGTTCGAGCTGGATCAGTACATCAACCTGCGGCCGGTGCGGCTCTTCCC
>DMHJ01000103.1 GCA_003449495.1 Clostridiales bacterium UBA8153 | reverse complement strand
AATGCTCTGCCCAGGCCCTCAAGACCGTTCACGGTCATCTCTCCCGGCGCCGAAGCGTTCCCACTCGCTGAAGATGCAGCCGCAATAGCTTTGCCGGTAGAGCCCGGCGGCTTTGGCCCCCTGCATGCCTTCCGCCCAACCTACCCGGAAATCCCGGTACAGAAATGCCACCCCGCTCTCCCGGTCGGCCTCCTCCCCGGCCTTTTGCACCAACTGGTGGTGCTGGAAAGGACTGGCCAAGAGCGTGGTGCTGAAAGCGGTAAAGCCGCCCTCCCGGGCCGCCCGGGCGGCCCGCGCCAGGCGTAGCCGGTAACAGGTGTGGCAGCGTCCGGGGACGGCCGGATCAGTCAGGACCGCGGCGAGGTACTGCTCCAGCTCGTAACCGGTGTCCTTATCCAGGGGCAGGCCGGCCAGGACGGCGTAGCGCTCCATGGTCCGGGCCCGGCGGGCGTACTCCCGCCAGGGGTGGATGTTGGGATTGTAGAAGAAACCCGTCACTTGGCAGCCGGCTTCCCGCAGCCACTGCAGGGGGTAGACGGCACACGGTCCACAACAGGCGTGGAGCAGCACCCGCAGGGTTCCCTTCTCCTCTACCACAAATTCATCTGGCCGGAGGCTGGCCGGGGAATTCCCAGGTGCTCATAGGCCGGGCCGGTCACCACGCGGCCCCGGGAGGTGCGCTTGATGAACCCGATCTGGATGAGGAAGGGCTCATACACGTCCTCCACCGTCTGGGCCTCATCACTGATGGCCGTGGCCAGCGTGTCCAGACCCACCGGGCCGCCGGCATATTTTTCTACCATGGTGCGCAGGAGCCTGATGTCCACCCGGTCCAATCCCAGCTCGTCCACTTCCAGCATCGCTAGCCCTTCCCGGGCCACGCCTGCGGTGATTACGCCGTTGGCCCGCACCTGGGCGTAGTCCCGGAGCCTGCGCAGCAGGCGGTTGGCCACCCGGGGCGTCCCCCGGGACCGCCTGCCGACTTCCGTGGCGCCTTCGGCATCGATGGCGATGCCGAGCAAGCGTGAGGACCTTTCCACCACTTCCCGCACCTCACCGTGGCTGTAGTATTCCAGGCGGGCACTGATGCCGAACCGGTCACGCAGGGGCGAGGTGATGAGACCGGCCCGGGTGGTGGCCCCGATCAGGGTGAATTTAGGCAACTGCACCCGGTAGGTGCGCGCCGAGGGGCCCTTGCCCGCAACCCAGTCGAACATGAAGTCTTCCATGGCCGGGTACAGGGCCTCTTCGGCCGTGCGGTTCAGGCGGTGGATTTCGTCTATGAACAGCACTTCCCGGTCTTCCAGGTTGGTCAGGATCGCCACCATGTCCCCCGGACGCTCAATGGCGGGCCCGGAGGTGGTCCGGATGCCTACACCCAGCTCGTTGGCGATGATGTGGGCTAGGGTGGTCTTGCCTAGACCCGGAGGCCCGTGCAGCAGTACATGGTCCAGTTGCTCCCCCCGCTCCCGGGCGGCCTGTATGTAAATGGCCAGGCTCTCTTTGAGCCGGGTCTGGCCGACATACTCCCGCAGGCTGCGCGGTCTAAGGCTGGCTTCAACCAGGTCTTCCTCCTGGCGAACTGCAGAAACAATGCGCTCTTCCACGCCGGAACCCTTCTCCCCTCGTCCGTCAGACCCTGGCCATTCCCCGCAGGGCCCGCCGGATCAGTTCCTCGATGGAGCTGCCGGCGGGACTCTCTTTGACCACTTGACTCGCGGAGGCGGCGGACTCGGCCCGGGTGTACCCTAAGGCCATCAAGGCCTCCATCAGCTGGCCGAGCTCGCCCAAGACCGCGGTATCACCCGGAGGCAACTCCGGCGGCGGCCCGCCCACCTTCTCCCGTAGCTCCAACACCAGTTTCTGCGCGGTCCTCTTGCCGATGCCCGGCAGGCGGGAGAAATACGCGGTGTCTTGGTTGAGTAAAGCCTGGTAGAACGTGTCTGGAGAGGTGGCCCCCACCACGCCCAGGGCCGTGCGCGGACCGATGCCAGACACCCCCAGCAACAGCTGGAACAGTTCCAGCTCGGCCGGGGTGGAGAAGCCATAAAGGGACAGCGCATCCTCGCGCACGTGCAGGTGGGTGTGCAGGGCCGTAGCCTCGCCCTTGCCGGGTAGCCGCCCCTCGGTAGAAGCGGGCACCAGCAGGCGGTAGCCCACACCGGACACTTCCAGTATCACCTGGCCGGGGGAACTAAGCCGCACGGTGCCCCGTAGGTAGGCAATCATGAGCTCCCCGCTCTCCGGCCGGCCGCACCCCCTTGTATGGGGCGCGGTTGGCTAACGCTTGGCCGGCATGGGGGTGACCCGGGCCCCGGGGCCCGGCCGCCCCGCCGTCGCCGCTTCACCCACGCCCTCACCTGGCGCGGTTCTCCAGCCGGGCCGCCGTCTGCATGGTGTGCACACACGTGATGGCGCAGGCCAGGGCGTCGGCGACATCGTCGGGCGTGGGCAGCTCGGGCAGGCCCAAGATGCTCTTGACCACCGCCTGCATCTGCCGCTTGTCGGCCCGGGCGTAACCTGCCACCGCCGACTTGACCTGGGTGGGAGTGTATTCCTCGACCCGTACTCCGGCGGAGGCGGCCGCCAGCAACACGGTGCCCCGGGCCTGGCCCACGGCCAAGGCCGTGCGCACGTTGCGGTTGAAGAAGACCTGTTCCACCGACACCACCGAGGGTTGGTGGACGGCGATCAGCCTGCTGATGGCAGTGTACATCTGCAGCAGGTTGGCGGGCAGGTACGCGGCGGATACCGATCGCACGCACCCGTACTCGAGCGCCTCCAATCGCTGCCCCCGGGCCCGGACCAGCCCGTAGCCCACCAGGGCGGATCCCGGATCGACCCCCAGTACCAGCAAGCCTTTCACCTCACCCCAGGGCGCATTGCCTTGACCGTTCGACGGTGGCGGCGGTGATTCCTGCCCGCTCTGCCCAACGCCATGCCGGCGCCGGCACGGCAGGGGACGGCGGCGGCCCGGCGAATCCCGCCAAGAAGAATGCGGGAGGTGCACGCCGTGTCCGGATGCCGGTGTCAACCCACTACCGGAGCTGCCGCCGGCACCGACGGTACTCCGGGTCACCAGCTGCTGGGCCGGGGGCGCATCTCCCAGGTACTGGCCTGGGAAGCAGGTTGGGTACTCAAGCTCTTCGCACCGCAGGTAGGCCGGGAAGAGGTGGAGCGGGAATTCGGGGCGACCCGGCTGGCACACCGGCTGGGCGCGCCCGCTCCGGAGGTGCGGGAGGTCGTCGAGTACCTGGGACGACTCGGCATGGTGTGCCGGCGGGTCGAGGGCGCAACCTTGCTGCAGCGCCCGGCCGCCCTGCTCCGCAGCGGGGGCAGGCTG
>DMHJ01000239.1 GCA_003449495.1 Clostridiales bacterium UBA8153 | reverse complement strand
GCGCACGGGACTCTCTGCAAGCCCAAGGGGCGGCAGGGAGTTTTTTGATGGGCAGGAGGTGAAGGCATGCGTCTACAGGAGAAGGCGCGGATCATGGACTCCGATGCCATTCGGCGGGCCCTGAACCGCATCGCCCACGAGATCCTGGAGAAGAACCGCGGTACCAGCGAACTGGCCGTGGTGGGCGTGAGAAATCGGGGAGTGCCGCTGGCCCGGAGGTTGGCCGAGCGGTTGCAGCAAATCGAAGGGGTGGCCGTACCCGTAGGAGTGCTGGACATCACCCTCTATCGCGACGATCTTACCACGCGCAGCGATCAACCCGTAGTGGAGCGCACCCAGATCCCCTTTGCCTTGCGGGACCGGCGCATCGTCCTGGTGGACGACGTGCTGTTCACCGGGCGAACGGTGCGGGCGGCCCTGGACGCTCTCATCGACCTGGGTCGCCCGCAGACCATCCAGCTGGCGGTGCTGGTGGACCGGGGACATCGGGAGCTGCCCATACGGGCAGACTATGTCGGCAAGAACGTGCCCACATCCCGTAGGGAAAACGTGAGCGTGCGACTGCATGAAGTGGACGGCGAAGACGCTGTGGTCATTGAGGAAATGGTAGAGCAGGAGTAGAGGAGAGGCGGCCCTTTAAGACGGTCCTGAGAGACCGGCAAGGGAGAAGACGGTGGAGAAACCTCCCGGCCGGTCTTGCGGCGGGAGGTTTTGTTATGCAGGCAACGGGTGGGCGGGCCCATGAGCAGTATGCCAGCTCCCCGGCCTTGCAGGAGCGGTTCGGGCTGGGTAGGGGACTCCGTTTAGCCGGTAGCGGACAAACCGGTAGGTCGCACCATACAGGTCGCGGGAGACAGAGTAGCCGGGCTCGACTTGATGGTCGATGTAGGACAGCACCCTGGCCGGTTTCCGGTGAGGCCCGGTCCTGCACCCGTGCAGTGCCGTTCTCCCGTCCGGGTGAGACTCCCGGGGCCGAGGCCCCCCGTCGCGATGCCTGCAGCCCAGCGCGGGCAGATCAAGCCCGAAAGGAGCGAAGACCTGGTCATGGGGGTGGCCGGCTCCCAACGGCTAACGCTGGTTAGCCATGGGGGCCTACAGAACCAGGGCACGACGTGAGACTGGCAGCAAGGCACATACTGGACCTGGAGAGTATGCCCGTGGAAGATGTGCGTCTCATCTTGGATACGGCCGATTCCATGCAGGAGATTCTCTCCCGGGAGATCAAGAAGGTCCCCACCCTGCGCGGCAAGTCGGTGTGCACCCTGTTCTACGAGGCCAGCACCCGCACGCGCACTTCTTTTGAGATGGCCGCCAAGTATATGTCCGCCGACACCACCAGCATCGCCACGGCGACCTCCGCCATACAGAAAGGCGAGACACTCCTGGACACTGCCCGCACCATCGAGGCCATGGGCGTGGACATGCTGATTATGCGCCACCCGGTATCCGGCTCTTGTCACTTCCTCAGCCGGCACGTGAGCGCTTCGGTGATCAACGCCGGGGACGGCATGCATGAACACCCCACCCAGGGACTCCTGGACCTGTTCACCATGGAACAGCACAAAGGCAGCATAGCCGGACTGAAGGTGGCCATCATCGGGGACATCCTCCACAGCCGGGTTGCCCGGTCGAATATCTGGGGGTTGGTCAAGCTCGGGGCGGAGGTACGGGTGGCCGGTCCTGCCACGCTGGTGCCGCCGGAACTGGAGCACCTGGGGGTGAAGGTTTACCACCGGGTGGAACCGGCCATCACCGGGGCGGATGTGGTGAACGTCCTCCGGCTACAACTGGAGCGGCAGCAGCGCGGCCTGTTTCCCAGCGCCCGGGAGTACGCCAGGTATTTCGGGGTCAACCGGGCACGCCTGGGCCTGGCCGGTACTGACGTGCTACTCATGCATCCCGGCCCCATGAACCGGGGCGTGGAGATTGGCTCGGACATCGCCGATGCGCCCTTTTCCGCCATTCGCCAGCAGGTGACCAACGGGGTGGCGGTGCGCATGGCCATTCTTTATTTGCTGCTAGGAGGTGCAGAGGCGTGAGCCAGCTTTTGATCAAAGGCGGGCACGTGCTGGATCCTGCCGCCGGTGTAGACGGCATATTGGATGTCCTGGTGGCCGGGGAGCGGGTGGTCGCCGTAGGCGAGAACCTGGACGGAGGTGACCGGGTGCTGGAGGCCCGGGGGAAACTGGTGCTGCCCGGCTTCATAGATATGCACGTTCACCTGAGAGAACCCGGCTTCGAGTACAAAGAGGATGTGGCCAGTGGTGGCCGGGCGGCGGTCCGGGGAGGATTCACCGCCATCTGCTGCATGCCTAACACCCAGCCGGTTATGGACAACCGGACGGTGGTGGAATTCGTGCGCGGCCAGGCCGCCCGGGCGGGTTGGGCGCGGGTCTACCCGGTGGGCGCCATCTCCAAGGGACTAAAAGGTGAAGAGCTGGCCGAGATCGCCGATATGCGTAGCGCCGGCATCGTGGGGCTGTCCGATGACGGGAAGCCGGTGGCCAGCACTGAACTCATGCGCTTGGCCCTGCAGTACGCTGCGCCCTTCGATCTTCCCGTGATCAGTCACGCCGAAGATCCCACACTGTCCCAGGACGGCGTCATGCACCGGGGACGGGTTTCCAGCCTCCTGGGTCTGAAAGGTGTGCCTGCCGAAGCCGAATCGGTCATGGTGGCCAGGGACTTGCTCCTGGCCGGGCTCACCGGCGGCAGCCTGCACATCGCCCACGTGAGCACCGCCCAGAGCGTCGAGCTGATCGCATTCTACCGTAGCCGGGGGGTGCGGGTCACCTGCGAAGTCACGCCCCACCACCTGCTCCTCTCCGACCAGGCGGTACGCGACACCTGGTACGACACCTGCACAAAAGTGAACCCGCCCCTCCGCTCCCCGGACCATGTGGACGCCCTGCGCCGGGCACTACGCGAGGGTCTCATCGATGCCATTGTCACCGACCACGCTCCCCACCATCAGGACGAGAAGCTGGTGGAGTATGATTACGCCCAGTTCGGCATGGTCGGACTGGAGACGGCGGTGAGCCTGGTCGCCGGCGAGCTGGTAGGGAAAGGTGTGCTCGATTGGCCCCAGGTGGTCGCGTTAATGTCGACCCATCCTGCCCGCATCCTCGGCGTGGAAGGCGGCCGGCTGGAAGCCGGCGGGTTGGCCGATTTTACCGTCATCGACCCAGGGCAGAAGGTCACCGTGGATCCTAAGGATTTCGTCTCCAAGAGCCGGAATACCCCGTTTGCCGGTTGGCAGCTGACCGGTGCCCCTTGGGGGACGGTGGTGGGGGGCCAGGTGATGATGTGGGAGGGGACCTTGACAGCCCGGTAGAATACCTATACTGTAGAAGGGCATAGCTATACATTCAGGTTCACGATTCGCACAAGAGGGGTGAAGGGCATGCAGGGGCGCTTGGTACTGGAGGACGGGACGGTGTATCACGGTAAGGCCTTTGGGCGACCGGGTACCGCCACCGGGGAAGTCGTCTTCAACACCGGCATTACCGGCTACCAGGAGGTGATGACCGATCCGGCGTACTGCGGGCAGATCCTGACCATGACCTATCCCCTCATGGGCAACACCGGCATTTGCCAGGGGGACTCGCAGGCGGCCCGGCCCTACCTGCGGGGTCTGGTGGTGCACCAGCTGTGCGCGTCCCCTTCCCATACCCGCATGGTGGGACGCCTGGATCACTACCTGTACGGCCACGGCATCCTGGCCCTGGAAGGGGTGGACACCCGGGCGCTCACTCACCGGTTGCGCCAGCACGGCGCCATGGCGGGAGTGATGACCTCAGAGGATACGCCCGTTGAGGAGCTGCTACAGAAATTGGCCGGGCAGCCTGCGCCGGACCTGGTAGGCGAGGTGGCCACCCGCCGGCCCTGGCGGGTGTTCGGCGACGGGCCGCACCTGGTGGTGGTAGACCTGGGCGTCAAGCGGGACCTCATCCAATACGGTATCAGGCATAACTTCACCATCACCGTGGTGCCCCCGTCCACCGCGGCCGAGGACGTCCTGGATATGCGACCCGACGGGGTGCTGTTCTCCAGCGGACCGGGGGACCCAGCTTGGGCGGGTGCGGCCGTCGCCACTGCGCGGGGCCTCATCGGCAAGACCCCGCTGTTCGGGATCTGCCTGGGCCACCAGGTGCTGGCCCTGGCTTTGGGCGGTCGCACCGTCAGGCTGAAGAGCGGCCACCGGGGAGGCAGCCACCCGGTGTTGAACCTCGGCACCCGGCAGGTAGAGATGACCGCGCAGAATCACGGCTTCGTCGTGGACCGGGAGGCCCTGGCGGGCCTGAACCTGGAGGTCACCCATACCCACCTGCGCGATGGGAGCGTGGAGGGGCTGGCCCACTGCCGGCTACCCGTGCAGACCCTGCAGTATCACCCGGATCTAGGCGGCGCCGTGGCCGACCCGGTCGTAGTTGGGTTTTTCACCAGGCTGGGCGGGAAATTTCCCGTCCAGAACGCGCCGTCACTGGGGGCGGCCCTGGTCTGTCAGGGGGTTTGACCGTGCCGTTACTGGCCGGACTCAAAAAAGTCATGGTTATCGGTTCCGGTCCCATTGTCATTGGACAGGCAGCGGAGTTTGACTATGCGGGTACCCAGGCTTGCCGGGCCTTGCGGGAAGAGGGTCTGTCCGTCATCCTGCTCAACTCCAACCCGGCCACTATTATGACCGACGCGGGGGTGGCCGACCGCATCTACCTGGAGCCCCTGCGGCCGGAGGTGGCCGCCCAGATCATCCGGGAGGAGCGGCCTCAAGGCCTGGTGGCCACCTTGGGCGGGCAAGTCGGCCTGAACTTGGCGGTGGAGCTGGCCCGCACCGGGGTGCTGGCAGAACACGGGGTAGAGCTACTGGGGACTTCGGTGGATTCTATCCAGCTGGCCGAGGACCGCCTGCTCTTCAAGGAAGCCATGATGCGGGCGGGACAACCGGTGCCCCCCAGCGCCACCGTGCGCCGGTGGTCCGAGGCCCAGGCCTACTCCCGCCAGGTGGGGCTGCCCCTGGTGGTGCGCCCGGCCTTTACCTTGGGCGGCACCGGGGGCGGACTGGCCCGCACCCCGGAGGAATTCGAGTTCATCGTCTCCCGGGGCCTGAGGCTCAGCCCCATCAGCCAAGTTCTCCTAGAGCAAAGCGTGGAAGGCTGGAAAGAAATCGAGTATGAGGTCATGCGGGATCGGGCCGGCAACGCCATCGCCATCTGCTCCATGGAGAATATCGATGCCATGGGCATTCACACCGGTGACAGCATCGTGGTGGCGCCCACCCTCACCCTCACAGAAGGCGAGAACCGCCGGCTGCGCCGGGCGGCGCTGGATATCATCACCGTGCTGGGGATTGCCGGCGGCTGTAACGTACAGTTTGCCGTCAACCCGCGTACCGGTGAATATTACGTCATCGAGGTCAACCCCCGGGTGAGCCGGTCCAGCGCCTTAGCTTCCAAGGCCACCGGCTACCCCATCGCCCGCATCACCGCGAAAATTGCCGTGGGCTTGGAGCTTACCGAGATCCCCCATCCCATTACCGGGCATTCTTCGGCCTGCTTCGAACCGGCCATCGATTATGTAGTGGTGAAATTTCCCCGCTGGCCCTTTGATAAGCTGCGCGGGGCCAGCCGCAGCCTGGGCACGCAGATGAAAGCTACCGGCGAAGTCATGGCCATCGACCGCACCTTCGAAGCGGCGCTGCACAAAACCGTGCGGTCCGCCGAGATCGGCGTCGACGGCCTGTACCTGCCGGAGCTTTCGACAGAGGACGATGCTGCCTTGGCCAAGCTGCTGGAGACTGCCGATGACCGGCGCCTCTTCGTGGTGGCGGAGCTGCTGCGGCGGGGCCACCCGGTGGCCGAGCTATACCGGGCCACCCATATTGACCCCTTCTTCCTGGAAGGCATCGGGCGCATCATCGCCATGGAGCACCAGCTGGCCGCGCCCGGAGCCCTCCCCGGCAGCCTGCGGGAGGCCAAGGAACTCGGTTTCTCCGATGGCCGCCTCGCCTCGCTTACCGGCCTGAGCCGCGAAGGGATCCAAGGTCTCAGGTGGGAGCGCGGCATCGAGCCCGCCTACAAGATGGTAGACAGCTGCGCCGCCGAGCTGGAGGCGGCCGCCCCCTGCTTCTACTCCACCTACCGGGCCACGGAGGACGAGGGCCTCCCCGGTGAGCGGCCCAAGCTGCTGGTCCTGGGCTCGGGTCCCATCCGCATCGGACAGGGCATTGAGTTCGACTATTCCTCGGTCCACGCCGTAGCCAGCCTCCGGGAGGCCGGCTATGAGTGCATCATGGTGAACAACAACCCGGAGACGGTATCCACCGACTTCAACGCCTCCGACCGTCTCTATTTCGAGCCGCTCACCGCCGAGGACGTCATCAACATCATCCGCCGGGAGAAGCCCGGGGGAGCCATCGTGCAGTTTGGTGGTCAGACCAGCATCAATCTGGCGGGCGAAGTGGCCAAGTATGCCGGGGTGCTGGGTACCTCCGTGGAAGCGCTGGACATCTCCGAAGACCGCCAGAAATTCGATACGCTGCTCAAGGAGCTGGACATCCCCCGCCCGCCGGGAGGCACCGCACTCAGCCTGGAAGAGGCCCTGGCCATTGTCCGGCGGGTGGGCTACCCGGTGCTGGTGCGTCCCTCGTACGTGCTGGGGGGCCGGGCCATGGAAATCGTGGACAACGATGACGAACTGGACGAGTACATGCGACGGGCGGCAGCCATCTCTGCCGGCCACCCGGTGCTGGTGGACAGCTACTTCCCCGGGGTGGAGGCCGAGGTGGACGCCATCGCCGACGGCGAGGACATACTGGTGCCGGCCATCATGGAGCACGTGGAACGGGCGGGCGTCCACTCGGGCGACAGCATCGCCGTCTGCCCGCCCCAGGGCCTGTCCGCGGCGGTGCAGAGTGTCATCATCGAGTATACCCGGCGCCTCGCCATAGCTCTCAATGTACGCGGGCTCATGAACGTCCAGTTTGTGGTCAAAGCTGGGCGGGTCTGGGTGCTCGAGGCCAACCTGCGCTCCAGCCGGACGGTGCCGTTTCTCACCAAGGTCACCGGCGTGCCCATGGTGCCGTTGGCCATCCGGGTCATACTGGGGGAGAAGCTGTCCGGCTTGGGGGTGGCGTCCGGCCTGGTTCCACCCGCAGGGCTGGTGGCGGTGAAGGTACCGGTTTTCTCCTGGTCCAAGCTGACGGCGGCGGACACCGGTCTGGGCCCGGAGATGCAGTCCACGGGCGAGGTCATCGGAGTGGATGAGGATGCCGCGGGAGCGCTGGCCAAGGGCTTCCTGGCGGCGGGAGTGAGCTTGCCCGCGGAGGGGAAGATCCTCTTGAGCGTGTCCGACCCGGACAAAGCCGGCGTGGTAGAATTGGCCCGGGCGCTGGCAAGCGCCGGGTATGGGCTCCTGGCCACCCGGGGCACCGCCCGCAGCCTGGAAGCGGCGGGCCTGGTGGTGGAAACCGTGGGGAAGCTGGATGAAGGGTCTCCCCACGTGGTGGACGCCATCGTCTCCGGCGAGGTGGTGTTGGTCATTAACACTAAGACCCGGGGCCGGGTGCCCGAGCGCGACGGGTTCAAGATCCGGCGCTCCGCCGCCGAGTTCGGGGTGCCCTGCCTCACTTCCCTGGATACGGCAGGTTCGTTTGTAGGTGCGCTG
>DMHJ01000049.1 GCA_003449495.1 Clostridiales bacterium UBA8153 | reverse complement strand
CGATGTCGAAACGGAGAGGAGCAACAGGCCATGATGAAGTCGACGGGCATCGTCCGCAAAGTCGACGAACTGGGGCGGGTGGTCTTACCTATCGAGCTACGAAAGACTCTCAATATCGAGCAGAAGGATTCCCTTGAGATCTATGTCGATGGGGATAAGATCATCCTGCGCAAGTACGAGCCGGCATGCGTGTTCTGTGGAAACGCCTACAACGTAGAGCACTTCAAGGGCAAGAACGTTTGCCAGAGCTGCATGACCCAAATCGGCAGCCGGGCCGTATAGCCCCGCCCGCGCTGCACTGTGGGAGCACCGTCAAAGACGGTGCTCTTTCTTTCTACGCAGATCGAGGATGATGGTGAATTCCCCCCGCTGCCGCTCCTTCCCCCGCAGCTGCAGGACTAGCTCCGCCGGAGTACCTCTCAGGACTTCTTCGTGGACTTTGGTCATTTCCCGGGCAATAATCACGGGCAGTGGTCCCAGCTCTGTCCCCAGGTCCTCAAGGGTCTTGTCTACCCGGTGCACGGCCTCAAATACTACCGCGACGCGACCCTCTTCCCACAGCTTCCGGAAAAACCGCCGGCGCTCACCGGACTTCCTGGGGGGAAAGCCTGCGAAAGTAAACTCCCGGACGGTCAGACCTGACCAGGCCAAGGCGGTAGTTACGGCGCTCGGACCGGGTAGCACGGTCACCGGTATGCCTAGAACATGGCAGCGCTCCACCAGTACCGCCCCCGGGTCGGAGATGCACGGCATACCGGCATCGGAGACCAGCGCCACGACTAGGCCGGCCTCCAGCAGATCCATGACCTGGGCCAACCGGGATGCGGCGTTATGCTCGTTAAAGCTCAGCACCTTCACCCGCACGCCCAGGTGGCTCAGGAGTTGGCGGGCGCGGCGGGTATCTTCGGCCAAGACCATCTGGGCACCCTTAAGTGCCCCCGCCACCCGGAAAGTGAGGTCCTCCAGGTTACCGATGGGGGTGCCACACACCACCAGGCGGCCGGCGTTCGCCATCAGGGTTTCCCCGCGGCATTGCGCTTCTCGTCGACCTCTTCAACGGGAAATTCCTTGAGGACCCGGTTATCCAGCTCCACGCTCACCGAGTTTTTCAGGGCGTTCACGCACACCACCCGGCCTTCCCCATCCAAGGTAACCACACGGGCCCCCACCTCCGGCAAGTGAGCCCGGGCTCCTCCGTAGTGCTGGCATTCGTACCGCAGGCAACACATGAGCCGCCCGCACACCCCGGAGATCTTGCTCGGATTCAGGGAAAGGTGCTGGTCCTTGGCCATCCGGATGGATACCGGCTCAAACTCGTCCAGGAAGGAACAACAGCAGAGCTCGCGACCACAGGTACCTAGACCCCCCAGGAACTTGGCCTCGTCCCTCACGCCGATCTGCCTGAGCTCGATGCGCATACGGAATGCCGAGGCCAGATCCTTGACGAGCTCCCGAAAATCCACCCGCCCATCGGCGGTAAAGCAGAAGACGATCTTGGAAGCATCAAAACTGTACTCGGCGTCCACCAAATGCATGTCCAGACCGTGTTCCTGGACCTTCCTCCTGCAGACATCTAGGGCATCCTTCTCTCTGACCTGGTTGCGCTGGCTCTGCTGGAGATCGGATGCCGTGGCCTTCCGGACCACCCGTTTCAGGGGGGAGACAATGCCCTCTTCGGACACCTCGCGGTTAGTCGTCGCCACTTCCCCCAGCTCCAAGCCGCGCGCCGTCTCCACGACCACGGCCTCCTGGCGCTTAAGCTCCAGGCCGGCCGGGTCGAAGTAATAGATCTTGCCGGCCCTCTTGAAGCGGACTCCCACCACTATTGGCAACCGCGCACCACCTCTTCAAGGTCTAAAAACATGACATCCAAGGCCAGCCTGGTATTGACGTTGCCCTCCACATACCCTCTGGTCCGTAACGCGATGCCCAGGCACTGCTCAAGACGCCCGGGGCCCCAAGCTGACAGGGATGAAGCACCGGTGGTCTGTCCAGCTCCTTCCAGGCCCCAAGCCAGAAGGTAGGCGTCCCTCAAGGCCAGGATGGCGAGATCCAGATACACGCCTAAGAGGCCCTTGCCGACGCCTTCCCAGGAGGCCCCCAGCTCCAGCGGGTCTCCAAGGCTGCTCAGGTCTTGAACGACCCTCTCCGCCAGCCCCACCAGCCCGATCGAGCGGGACGTTTCGACTATCCCCGGCGTGTCAGTGCCCCAGAGGCGAGACGCGATGGCGGCTTCGTCGGGCGGCAGGCCCTGCCGGCACAGGTCCTCCACCAGCTCCTGGGGAGAAGGCGGCGAGAAGCGGACCACCTGGCACCTGGAAAGCACCGTGGCCGGAAGGGAGCTGGGGCTGGTGGCGGTCAGGACCAGCACCGCATCGCCTGGGGGGTCCTCCAGGAGCTTGAGCAGGCTGTTGGACGCCTCCGCCGACATGGTGTCCGCGCGGTCCAGAATCCACACCTTATACCTGCTCTCATGGCTGACCATGCCCAGCGCCCTCTGGACATTGCGGACCTGGGCCAGCTTCATCGTACCCTGGTCGGGCTCAACCACTCCCACATCCGCCAGGTTTCCCCGGGCGCTGCGGCGACAATGCAGGCAGACTCCGCAAGGCTCACCGGGGCCTTCAAGGCAGTTGAGTGCGCGGGCCAGCTCCAAGCCGGCTTGGGCCAAGCCCGGGCCAGGTCCGGTAAACAGGTAGGCATGGGCCACTTGGCCCCGCGCCAGCGCCGTTTCCAGTAGCCGGAACGCCGCCTGCTGACCCGGCCCTACCCGCCAGGGCACATCATCACATCCTGACTAGCCATAACGCGTCACACTTTCTCGAGGCTCTCCACCGGCAGTACGAATATGGTGGCACCGCCCACCTGTACTTCCACCGGATAGGGTACGTACGAATCAGAGGGGCCGCTCACCGGCGCCAAAGGAGTCACCAGCTGTTCTCGGGCACGGCAGGTCCGTTTGATCACATTGATGACCGTACTCACCTGGTGGTCCTCGGTGCCGACAAACAGGGTAGTGTTGCCCTCCCGCAGGAATCCGCCGGTACTGGCCAGCTTGGTGGAGCGGAATCCCTTCTCAACCAGGGCATCCACCAGCCGTGGCGCGTCCTTGTCCTGGACTATTGCCATGATCAGCTTCAAGAGGCGACCCTCCTTTACCTGGAATCAACCGGCAACCACGGAGACCACGTAATCGGGCGGCGGCCCCACTCCGTGGGCCGAGCGCCCCGCATCCAACCGGGCCAACAGCCAGTCGACCATCTCGGCGGTGATGAGTTCCCCGGGGCAGACCGCCACCGTCCCCGGGGGGTACGGGACCAGCATCTCCCCGGCCGCCCGGCCCGCCGCTTCCCGCAGGGGGACCATGCGTGACGGCGCCAGCGCCGCCCGCCTAAGACCCATCACCAAGGGTGGGATGGTCCTGGGCATAGCGACCATCGCCTTCTTTCCCCCGCTTCCCCCGGCAGCCTGCAGGGCCGGCGCCAGTGCTTCTACTAGAGCTTCCTTGCCCTCGTCGTAGCCTGGGGCCATGATTAACAGGATATGGTTTTCCTCGCTGAGCTCGGGGTAGTACCCGAGACGGTTCAGCTCCTGCGCAAGCCCATCCCCGCACCAGCCTCCGGCAGACACGACCACCAGCTTGAGCGGGTCCTGGGCCACATACCCCGGCTGCGGGAGTACCGGCGGATGGGGTACCACCCCTTCCATGCGGTCCACCGCCTGCCGCGCTTGCTGAGCCGCTACCACCGTTCTGGTCCATCCCGCCTCGGTCCTGGTCGCCGCCTGCAGGCGCGCTGCGTCCAGCGATGCCAGGGTCAGGTAGGACGGGCTCGTGGTGTGCACCAACCTCAACATGGAGCGCAGGCGTGCTTCCGGTACCCGCGACCTTGGCCCCAGGTGGACCATGGCTCCGCCGGTAAGCGCCCCCATGGTCTTGTGGACGCCATGGACTACCAAGTCGGCACCTGCGCTTAGGCCCGACCCGGGGAAACCCGGCCAGAACGGAAGGTGAGCACCGTGCGCTTCGTCCACCAGGACCGAAACCTCCCGCTCCCGGGCCAAGCCTACCAGAGCGGTCAGATCGCCGCAGGCGCCGTAGTACGTGGGATTGACCAGCACCAGCAAACGAGCGTCCGGACACTCCCGCAGGTGGGCAAGGACCGTACCCGGCTCCAACCCGGTGGGTACACCGGTGAGCTCATCCACCTCCGGCACCATGAACACCGGACGCGCGTCCGCCAACGCGAGGCCGGCAATGACCGACCGGTGGACGTTCCTAGGCAAGAGCACCCGGTCACCGGGCCCGCAGCATGCCAAGACCCCGGCGATGATCCCAGCGGTCGCTCCCGCCGTCAGAAAGCAGGTCCTTTCCGCTCCAAAGGCACGGGCGGCGAGCCGCTCGGCGGCCAGGATCACGCTGCTGGGAGCATGTAGGTCGTCCAGGGCTTCCAACTCCGTGGCATCGTAGGCGAGAACACGCTCGCCCCAAGCCTCCACCAAGCCGGCCCAGGCGGCCCGGCCGCCCTGGTGTCCCGGCACGTGGTACGACCGGGGCCCACCCGCCAGGTGCCGGGTCAGGGCGGAAAACAGCGG
>DMHJ01000085.1:2760-5743 GCA_003449495.1 Clostridiales bacterium UBA8153 | reverse complement strand
CCGCCCAGCTACCATCTCCCCAGCTCATCATCAACCGCATACGGGCCCATATGGTGAAGCACGGGGACATGATGAGCATCGACGATATCCTTGATGTGCTGGCCATCGGCCTTTTGGGCGTGGTGCCGGAAGACGACTACATAGTGGTGTCCACCAACCGGGGTGAGGTGGCCGTGCTGAACGATAGCTCTCGGGCCGGACAGGCCTACCGGCATATCGGCCGGCGCATCCTGGGCGACGAAGTTCCGGCACAGCCGCTGGAAGACGCTTCCGGGCTGCTGGGATGGCTACGGCGCTGGATCGTTGGCCGGTGAAAGGAGGTCCACCATCATGTGGGAGTTGATCGCCAGATTTTTCGGCCAGCAACCGGCGAGCAAGCACCTGGCCAAGGAGCGCTTGCGACTGGTACTCATCCATGATCGGGCCAGTGTAGCTCCTCAGGTGCTGGAAGCCCTCAAGGGTGAGATCATCGGGGTGATCACTAAGTACTTGGATATCGACGAGCAGTGCACGGAAGTGAGCCTCTCCCGGGCCGAGGGGTCGGTGGCCTTGGTGGCCAACATTCCGGTCAAGGGGCTCAAGCGCCAGGCCCAGGCATGATGCGGGGGGTGGTGTAGAGGTTGTTTGGCCGCCGGCTCCTGCGGAACCTGGATTTCCGGCTGCTGGGTCTGGCCTTGGCGCTCGCCGTGGTCGGCATCATCGTCCTTACCAGCGCCACCGAGGGGCTACCCGCCGGCCGCCTGTATCACCTCCGGCGGCAGCTCCTGGCATTTGCCCTGGGGATAGTGGCAATGGTGGTCATGCTGGCCATAGACTATCGCGACTTCGACCGCATGGCCAAGCCTATCTATTGGGCCCAGCTGTGCCTGCTCCTGGCCGTGCTGGTAGTGGGGAGGACGGCCCAAGGGGCCACGCGCTGGCTGGAGCTGGGTCGCATCCCGCTCCCGCAGCCATCGGAAATCGCCCGGCTCGCCGTCATCATCGGCCTCGCCTCCCACCTGTCGCGCCGGGACGAGCCGGTGCGCGGATGGCTGGACATGGCTCGCGGGTTCGGACTTGTCCTCCCGCCCGCCCTGCTCATCCTCATCCAGCCGAACCTGGGCACTGCCCTGATCTTCTTCGTGTTTGGCGCCGGCATGTTGTATGTGGCAGGTGTGCCCGGCCGTCGTCTGCTTGCCTTGGCCCTGGCCGGGCTGGTCCTGCTGACCGCAGGTCTGTACCTGCACCTCCACCACGGCTCTTGGGTTCCCCTCTACCCCCACCAGGTCAACCGGTTGACCTCTTTTGTGCGTCCCGATGTGGATCCCCTGAACACCGGCTACCAGCTCATCCAGTCGAAGATCGCCGTGGGCTCCGGGCGGTTCTGGGGAAGGGGCCTGCTTGATGGCACCCAGAACACCCTGCGCTTCATTCCTGAGAAGCATACGGACTTCATCTTTTCCGTGATCGGGGAGGAGCTGGGCTTTGCGGGTTCCGCCTTGGTAGTGCTGGCCTTTGTGCTATTGCCTTGGGGTGGGTTGAGCATCGCCCGCCGCGCCCGGGATCGCTTCGGCAGCTTGCTGGTGGTCGGCATCGTCATCATGTGGGCCGGCCAGGCCTTTGTAAACTTGGGGATGACCTTGGGCATCATGCCCATTACCGGCCTGCCGCTTCCGTTCATCAGCTACGGCAGCTCGGCGCTCATTGTCAACTTCGCCGCCTTGGGCCTAGTGCTTAACGTGGGCATGCGTCGCAAGAGCATTCTCTTCTAACCTACCGCGGCAATGGCGCCGGGCGCGGCCGCCCCTTCCGTTTGCAGGTACCGGGCACCACAGTACCGGCCCTGCCCGAACGGTGCGTGCCATGCCGGTAGTGGGCCCCGCAGAGTTTACGCCTGCGGTTCCACGCCGCGTCCCTGGGCAGGAAAAGGAAGTTCGTGGCGAGAAGAAAGCCGCGGGCACCTTTGCCCAATCTGCATTGCGGAGGGAGATCCCCTTGGCCTACACCGCCGAAGTCAGCCGCCACAACCCATCCTGTTTTCTCTTTTTGGTCGATCAGTCGGGCTCCATGGCCGACCCTTTCGGCACCGGCGCTTCCAAGCGGAAGGCCGACGCCGTGGCCGACGCCATCAACCGCCTGCTGCAGAATCTGGTCATCAGGTGCGCCAAGGCCGAGGGAGTGCGCGACTACTATCACGTAGGGGTCTGGGGCTACGGTCACCAGACCGGTCCCGCGCTGGGGGGGGCCCTGGCCGGTGAGAAGCTGGTGCCCATCAGCCAGCTGGCCCAACACCCGTGCCGCATCGAGGAGCGTGCCCGCAAGATAGACGATGGCGCCGGCGGGCTGGCCGAAGAGAAGATCAAGTTCCCGGTCTGGCTGGACCCTTGCGCCCGGGGCGGCACCCCCATGTGCCGGGCTCTGGAAGAGGCCGACGGCATCATCGCCCACTGGCTGCAGCAGTATCCCCACTGCTTTCCCCCGGTGGTCATCCATCTTACCGACGGTGAGTCCACCGATGGGGACCCGGTGCCGGCCATGCAGCAATTGAGGTCCCGATCCACCAGCGATGGACAGGTGTTGCTATTCAACTACCATCTCTCGTCCCACCCGGCCACTCCGGTGGCGTTTCCCGCCAGACCGGACGAGTTGCCGGACAAGTACGCCGCTACCCTGTTTAACGCTGCCAGCGAACTTACCCCATTTATGCGGGAAGTCGCCGCCGAGCACGGGTACCAGCTGGAGGTAGGGGCCAGAGGTTTCACCTTCAATGCCGATCTGGTGCTGGTGATCCAGGCCCTGGATATCGGCACCCGGCCGGGCCAGCTGAGATAGGCGTGGAGGTGCGGGTGTCGGCGTTTGGCCTGCCCAAGGCCGGTAACGCCGGAGCCGAGTATGAAGACGCCTACTACCCGGCGGGCCCGGGTGGCTATGCCGGAGCGTTGCTCCGCTTTGCCGTGGCCGATGGCGCCAGCGAGGGCATGTACAGTGGCGCCTGGGCTAAGCT
>DMHJ01000085.1:0-2328 GCA_003449495.1 Clostridiales bacterium UBA8153 | reverse complement strand
GAGCTGGAGTCACGTATCGCCCGGGGGCGACCCCTCCAGTGGTATGAGGAACCCGGCTGGCGGGCGGGAGCGTTTGCCGCCTTCCTGGGCCTCAACCTGTCGGAGGACGGCTGGAAGGCTACGGCGGTAGGGGATTGCTGCCTCTTCCTGTTGCGGGCGCACCGGCTGCACCAGGCCTTTCCCTTGGACGCCAGCCGGTCATTTGGCAACCGACCCGCCCTACTGTGCAGCCGGCGTGCGGGCAACCGGGGGCTGGTACTACAGGAGGCGGGTGGTCGCGTGGTTGCCCGCGACCGGTTCTACCTGATGACCGACGCGCTGGCCTGCTACTTTCTGCGGGAGAAGGAACGAGGGACCGGGCTGGGCCCGGTTATCGCCACGCTGGAAGGTGACTTTGACCGGCACGTACCGTCCCTGCGGGCCGCGGCCTTGCTCAAGAATGATGACGTCACCATGGTGAGCATCCAGGTACTTTAGGAGCGTGACCTCAGGTGGGCTGGCCCACCATGACCGACTACCAGGAGGCGGTGCAGCACCCCGCCCGCTGCTTTCGCGATGCTGAACTCCGCCGGGGGGCAGCCATGCGGGACCGGCTGGGTCTACCCGTGCCCATGACCGGCAATTTCGCCTCGGTCTACCGGGTGGTCACCGGAGGCGCCTCCTATGCCGCGCGGTGCTTTCTGCGCTACCGTCCCGATCACGGTCTCCGTTATGCCGCTATCAGTCGCTGCCTGGGCCGCCACGGCTTCGCTTTCACCGTTCCCTTCGAGTACCAGCCCGACGGCATGCGTGTGCGCGACCACTGGTATCCGCTGGTGAAGATGGAGTGGGCGGAAGGTCAAACCCTGGGCAGTTTCATCGAGAGCCACCTGGACGACCGGGCCGCCTTGGCCATGGTGCAAGCCAGGCTGCACCAGGTCGTGACCCAGCTGGCGGGAGCGTCGGTGGCCCACGGTGACCTGCAGCCTGCCAACGTGCTGGTGACGGTGGACGGCGTGCGGCTCATCGACTACGACGGCATGTATGTACCGGATCTTGGAGGAACCACCGCCCCGGAGCTGGGTCACCCCCACTTCCAGCATCCCCGGCGATTGGCCACCCATTTCGGCCCGTATCTTGATGGGTTCTCCCTACTGGTTATGGGCATTTCCCTGACCGCGCTGCAGCTGGAGCCAGGCCTCTGGCAAGAGCTGAAGGCGGGAGACGACTGCCTATTGTTGCGACGCGAAGACTTTCTTCACCCGGGCCACACCCGGGCGTGGCAGGTGCTGAAAAAACTGCGGGATCCGGCCCTGGCCAACGGACTGGACCGCCTGCTGCACTGCCTGGCGCGCCCGGCGGACGCTCCGGTTCCCATGGAACGGCCGGGACCTTCGCGCGAAGTCCCGCGCCCGGCCGGGTCTGAGCAGACGAGTAGCCGCCGAAGCGCTGCGCCGGAGAGCCGGCCGGAAGCCGTGGGCGGCCCGGTGTTTCTTGCCGGTGAGTTCTGGGCAGAGCGGCTCATCACCCTGGTGGTGGTGGGATGGTGCGGTGCCGTCAGCTACTGGGTCTGGGCCAGGGGGCTGCCTGCCTGGGTAGGGTGGCAGTTTGGCGGCGGCGGACTGGCGGCCCTGGTGCTGGGTCTGGCGGGCCGTTATGCCACACTTCCCTTGGTGCGCACCAAGCACCGGCTGCAGCTGGGCAGCCTCTCTGCCGGGTGGCGACGGGCCTATCTTGGACGCAGGCTGGCCCGGTTCCAGGCTCGCTACCACCAATTGCGGCAACAGAGGGACCAACGCCTGACCCTCTTGGACCAGGAGGAAGCCCGCCTAAGGTCCGCAGAAGCGGTGGAAGTGACGAAGGTTCACCGGGAGTTGCAGGAGAAGCTGGCGGCGTTCGACCGGGAGCGTGAGGGACTGAAGCAGCTGCTGCCCCAACGGTATTTCACGATGCTGGTGGCCAATACCTACCGGGCGATGGTGCTGCGAGAGATCCAGGACCGGGAAGCCAGGGCGGTGCAGTTTGCCGCCGGAAAGCAGGAGCGGGTACGGGGCGAGTTCGCTCCCCGGCTGTCCAGGGTGGCTTCCCGCCGGGCGCAGCTGCACGCCTGGTACGGGCGGCTGGGTTTGGAAGCCCGGCAGCAGGAGCTGCAGCTGGCGGTGGCCTGGACCGAACAGAGGCTCTCCCATGCGAAACGGTCCTTGCAGCAGTACCACCGGGTCACGCTGCCGGCCTACTGGGCCGGGATTTTAGGCCGGAAGCGCGCGGATCCGGCCGGGCGACCCTGAGGCAACCGGCATTCGCGGTGGCTTGACGGTGGCGGTGGGGGGGGAGTAAGATGGGGGAGGC
>DMHJ01000133.1:2609-3583 GCA_003449495.1 Clostridiales bacterium UBA8153 | reverse complement strand
GCGGAGACGGCCGTCCGGGCTCCCCGGGACCTGCTGGATGCGGCGGCTACCGAAGCCTTACGCCAGGTGGCGGTAGCAGAGGTCAAGGAAGTCTACGAGAGCGACCCGCGGGTGGCCGCCGGGGTGGAGCAGGCGATCATTGCGGCCTTCGACTATCTCAACCAGGTGCGCGAGGCCGCCCTCACCCGGGTGGAGCAGGCCCAGCTGTTTTCCGCCCGCCATCCCCAACTGGGGAATACACCGGTCGCGGCCCTGCTGGACGCCAGCGCGGACCAGCTGGAGCACGCCCGCGCGGCGGCTTTGGAAGTGGCCCGGGTGGCCATGGCCACCGGTATCAAGCCAGAGGCCTTAGATGTGCAGCGTGCCCGGGTGTCCCCGCAGCTGGCCGCCGCCCAGGTGGCTCCAGGCATCCGGCCGGGCGTGGCCGGCTTGGTGGCCGATGCCCTCAAGCCTAACCTGGTACATAGTGCCGCCGAGACGGCCCGGAGGCGCTTGGCGGCGGCCGAAGGTGTGGAGCTGGTGCGGATTCCCCGGGGGAGCTACATCCTCAGGGCCGGAGATATCGTAACCGACCGGCACCTGGAGTTGCTCCGGCTCCTGGGCATGCTCCAGCCCGGTCTGAACGTTCGTGCATGGTCGGCCGCGTTCCTCCTGGCCTTGGGCACCGTTCTTTTCCACGGAGCCTACCTGTACGCGTTCAAGCCCACCGTGGCGACTGACTCCAAGAAGCTACTCATCTTGTCCGTAGTCTACCTGGGCGTGCTCGGCATATCCAGAGGTGTCGGGGGACTATCATGGTACTTGGCGCCGGCGGCCGCCGGCACCATGCTGCTAACCACCATGCTGGACGGGCAGGTGGCCATGGCTTCGGGCATGGCCATGAGCCTGACGGTAGGGGTCATGGCGGGCGGTGAGTTCCGGGTGTTCGCGGTAGCGGCCATCGGCGGGCTGGCCGGGGTCTACGGCGTCTCGCG
>DMHJ01000133.1:0-2202 GCA_003449495.1 Clostridiales bacterium UBA8153 | reverse complement strand
TTCACCATGTCCTTGGTGTTCGGTCCTCCGCTGAACAACACCGGGGTATGGCAGAGCTACCTGTGGGCGGCACTGAACGGTTTGGCTTCCACCATCCTTACCATCGGACTGCTCCCGTTTTTTGAGGGCTTGTTCAAGATCATCACGCCCATTAGACTGATTGAACTGGCCAACCCCAACCAGCCCTTGCTCAACCGTTTGCTGACCGAAGCTCCCGGCACCTATCACCATAGCATCATCGTGGGCAACCTGGCCGAGGCCGCCGTCGAGGCGGTAGGCGGGGACTCGCTGCTGGCCCGGGTGGGAGCCTACTACCACGACGTGGGTAAGTGCAAGCGCCCATATTTCTTCATAGAGAACCAGATGGGTATGGAGGAAAACCCCCATGACCGCATCGCCCCGGGGTTGAGCACTCTGGTCATCACCGCCCATGTCAAAGACGGCGTGGAGATGGCCAGGGAGGCCCGCCTGCCCGAGCCGGTCATCGACTTTATCCGCGAACACCACGGTACCACCGTAGTTTCCTACTTCTTCTGGAGAGCTAGTGAAGACGAGAGGGGCGGCGCCCCGGCCGCGGAGGACGACTATCGTTACGAAGGCCCGCGCCCACACAGCAAGGAAACGGCCATCGTCATGCTGGCCGACAGCACTGAGGCGGCCGTGCGCTCGCTGGGCAGGCCGGTGCCGGCCCGCATCGAGCAGGTGGTGAAGACCATCATCAAGGAGCGGCTCAACGATCACCAGCTGGACGGGTGCGACCTTACGTTCAAGGACTTGGACACGGTGGCCGGCAGCTTCGTGCGGGTGCTAAGTGGCATCTTCCATCCCCGCATCGAGTATCCGGCAGCTTTTGGCCGTAAGACATTGCTGACCGGAGACCGCAAGCAATTCCCGGCCGGCGCGGATGAAGACCGGGACGAGGAAGCGCGCTAGCCGGGTACAGCTCTAGAGACCCCGGGTGCGGGCGGAGGAGTCGGATCCATTGGGAGGGTGAAAGGGGCCGTGGAGGTGGTAGTCCAGATCCTGGAACAGGTGGAGGACCCCGAACTCCTGGAACTCTACGCCAGGCAGGCGGTCCTGCTTACCTTGGAGGTCACCGGGGCCGTTCCGAGGGCCGGCGGGGTAGGCATCGTGCTGGCTGGAGGCGCCTACGTGCGCGAGCTTAGCCGGCACTACCGGGGAGAAGATGAGGACACCGACGTACTCGCCTTCCCCATGGAAGAAGCGGAAGGTCGGGATCCTTTCACCGGGACTTCCGATGCCATCCTGGGGGATGTGATCATTTCGCTGCCCACCGCCTCCAGCCAGGCCGGGCAGTATGGTCACCCGCTTGAGGTGGAAGTCGCCTTGCTGGTGACCCACGGGATACTACACCTATTGGGCTATGATGACCAGAATGCGGCCGGGGAGGAAGGCATGTGGGAAAAGCAGCGGGAAGTACTGGCCCGTCTTACCGCCCCCACGGCTTGACCGGCAGCCTGGCTTCTGCCTGGCGCGGCCTGCGCCAAGCTTGGCTGGCCGAGCGGAACCTGCGCATCCACGCGGTGTTCGCATGGATAGTGCTGGCGGTAGCCCAGCTGTTGCGCGTGAGCCGGCTGGAATTCCTCATCCTGGTCATCGCCGTGGTCCTGGTCATCGCCGCCGAGCTGGCCAACACTGCGCTGGAGCTGGTGACCAACTTGGCGGCAGGCGGGCACCGCCCCATGGCCGGTGCCACCAAGAACATCGCCGCCGCCATGGTGCTGGTGACCGCCGCCGGTGCCTCTGTGGTGGGTCTGGGCGTGTTCTGGCCGTACCTCCCCCAGTTGCCGGCGCTGACCCTCTCAGGCCTTCGCTCGCGCCCGCCGGTGGTGCTCTTGCACGGCGCGGGCATTCTAACCTTGGCCCTGGCCGGACTGCTGGTGCCCAGACGACGCTTCTGACGGCTGGAGGGAGGCGGAAAGAAGCTGCGGCGGATTAGGAGTTTCCTCATTGCCGGCCTCGCCGTCATGGTACCGGTGGCCGGCACCTGGTACCTGCTGGCCTTTCTGTTCGACGTAGCGGACGGCTTGATCAAGCCGCTGGTCGGGGCCGTGTTGGGGCGGTACTACCCGGGACTCGGGGTGCTCGTGGCTTTGCTGGTGGTACTGGGCACCGGAGCCTTGGCTACCCACTACCTGGGCCGCCGCTTCATTGCCGGGGTGGAAGCCATCATCTTGCGCG
>DMHJ01000003.1 GCA_003449495.1 Clostridiales bacterium UBA8153 | reverse complement strand
GGTAGTGCACATCTCCGGAAGCACCACCAGCCGGGCCCCGGCCGCGGCGGCCGACTCGACCAGGCCGGCCAGCCTGGTCAGATTAACCTCCACCGCCCCGAACTCCGGTTCGTACTGCACGGCCGCGGCCAGGTAGCCATCTACCATGCTGACCCCACACCACCCTCCAGCTCCCGGCGGACCTTCCCGCGGTTCTTTCACCCGTGAGCTGCCCACAGCTGAACCGCTTAGTCCCTTAACGTGGGGAAGACCCCGATCTCCCTCTCCAGGTTGTCCAGGAGGATCCCGCTCCGCAGCAATTCCGTGATGGCCCCTACGTCCGGCTGCAGGTAGCGGTCCTCCTCCAGGTAGGGTACCCTCTCCCGTACCAGGGAATAGATGACCCGGGTGCCCCGGCCCAGCTCGGCCGGCCTGCGGGCTTCCCGGCGGAATCGGATGTCCAGGGCCTGGGCGGCCACTAACAGCTCGATGGCCAGCACCACTTGGGCATTGGCTACCATCTCCCCGGCCTTCCGCGCGGCCAGTGTGGCCATGCTCACGTAATCTTCCTGGTTGGCGGAGACGGGTATGGAATGCACCGAAGCCGGAGCGGCCAGCATGCGGTTTTCGTTGACCAGGGACGCCGCCGTGTACTGGGCGATCATCCAGCCCGAGTTCAGACCCGGGGCCGTCACCAGGAAAGCCGGAAGGCCACTCAGCGCCGGGTTCAGCAGCTGGTCGACCCTGCGCTCGGCGATGCCCGCCAGCGCCGCCAGGCCGAGCCCCAAGTAGTCCATGGCCAATCCCACCGGCTGGCCGTGGAAGTTGCCGCCGCTCACGATGCGGCCGTCCAGCACCAGCGGGTTGTCGGTAGCCGAGTTCAGCTCCACCGTCAGTACTCTTTCCGTCTGTAGCGCTGCGTCTAAAGCCGCGCCGTGAACCTGGGGAACGCAGCGAAAGGAATAAGGGTCCTGGAGCTTGCCGGGCCCTTGCTCCGTCTTCCTTCCCGCCAGCAGCGCCCGGAGCTGCCCGGCCACCAGTACCGACCCCGGGTGGGGACGCGTAGCCATGAGTTCCCGGCCGTACGCGGCCACTCCTCCCCCCCAAGCCTCCAGGGAGAGGGCGGCGGCGGCCCCGGCTACGGCCACCAGTTGCAGCGCGTCCCAGCAGGCCAGCGCCCCCAGCCCGGCCAGGAAGGAGGTACCGTTGAGTAGTGCCAGCCCCTCTTTGGCTTCCAGGATCAACGGCTGCAGTCCCGCCCGGGTCAGCGCCTCTCCGCCGGGCAGAAGCTCGCCTTGAAAGGTCGCCTCTCCCTCGCCCAGCGTGACCAGGGCCAAATGCGCCAACGGAGCCAGATCGCCGCTGGCTCCCAAAGACCCTTGGGCAAAGACCCGCGGATGTACGCTCCGGTTCAGCATGCCCGCCAGCAGCTGGGGGACCTCCGGGCGCACTCCCGAGTGCCCTACACACAAGCTATTGAGCCTTAGCAGCATGCCGGCTCGCACCTGGGCCTCGCTCAGCAACGGTCCCACGCCCACGGCGTGACTGCGCACCAGATTCTGCTGCAGCCGGCCCAACTGGTCCAAAGAGATGGCCGTGTCGCACAGCGCGCCGAAACCTGTGTTGATTCCATAGGCCGGGATGCCGCTCTCCGTCACCCGCTCCACCACGGACCGGCCGGCGGCCACCGACTCCAGCGCCCGGCCATCAATGCAGACTTCCCGACCCTGCCTGGCTACCTGCACCACCTGGTCCAGGGTCAGCGATCGCCCGGTGACCTTGACCACCCTGATTCTCCCCTACTCCAACATGGGTATGGCAATACCGTGGGCCCGGGCGGTGGCCACGGCCCGGGGGTAACCGGCATCGGCGTGCCTGACCACGCCGGTACCCGGGTCGGTGGTCAGCACCCGCCGCAAGCGGCGACCGGCCTGTTCGGTGCCGGTGGCCACCGCCACCATGCCCGCGTGGATAGAATACCCGATGCCCACGCCGCCGCCGTGATGGACAGACACCCAGGAAGCCCCGCCGGCGGTGTTGATGAGCGCGTTCAGTATGGGCCAGTCGGCGATGGCATCAGAGCCGTCGCGCATGCCTTCGGTCTCCCGGTTGGGCGAGGCCACCGACCCGGTGTCCAGATGGTCCCGCCCGATGACAATGGGGGCCTTAATCTTACCCTGCCTCACCAGATCGTTGATGATGAGGCCGAACCGGGCCCGTTCCCCGTAGCCGAGCCAACACACCCGGGCCGGTAGCCCCTGTACCGGCACCCGCCGCTGGGCCATGCGGATCCACCTGACCAAGGTGTGATTTTCCGGGAACTCCCGGCATACCACCTCATCGGTCACCCGGATGTCCTCTGCATCGCCGGACAGGGCCACCCAGCGGAAGGGGCCCCGGCCGTCGCAGAACATGGGCCGGATATAGGCGGGCACAAAGCCGGGGTAGGCGTAGGCGTCCTGCACGCCCTGGCGGAAAGCACCCTGCCGCAGGTTATTGCCGTAGTCAAAAGCCACCGCTCCCCGGTCCTTCATGTCCAGGATGGCGCGTACGTGTACGGCCATGCTCTCATAGGCTTTCTTCACGTAAGTCCCCGGGTCTTCCCGCCGCAGCCTGGAAGCATGCTCCAGGCTCAACCCGTCCGGCACGTACCCGCCCAGCGGGTCGTGGGCGGAGGTCTGATCCGTGACCACATCGGGGACGATGCCCCGCCGCACCAGTTCGGGAAACACCCCGGCGGCGTTGCCGACCACGGCGATGGAAAGGGCGGTCCCGGACTCCTTGGCAGCCTCTGCCATGCGTACGGCTTCATCCACGGAGCCGGCCACCCGGTCGCAATACCCCAGCTTGATCCGGCGCTCCACCCGGGCCGGATCCACTTCCACCACCAGGGCCACGCCCTCATTCATGGTGATGGCCAGGGGCTGGGCACCGCCCATGCCGCCTAATCCCGCGGTGAGCACTAGCTTTCCTCTCAGGCTACCGCCGAAATGCTGGCGCGCCAGCTCTGCCAGTGTCTCATAGGTCCCCTGCAGGATCCCCTGGGTGCCAATGTAGATCCAGGACCCGGCCGTCATCTGGCCGAACATGGTCAAACCCCTATCCTCCAGCTCCCAGAACTTCTCCCAGGTGGCCCAAGCGGGAACCAGCATGGAGTTGGAGATGAGTACCCGGGGCGCCTCTTCATGGGTGGCAAACACCCCCACCGGCTTACCCGACTGGACCAGGAGAGTCTCATCTGACGCCAGTTCCTTCAGGCACCGTACCAGTGCCCGGTAGCAGTCCCAGTTACGGGCCGCTTTCCCCGTTCCCCCGTATACGATGAGGTCCTCGGGTTTTTCCGCCACCTCCGGGTCGAGGTTATTCATGAGCATGCGCAGGGCCGCCTCTTGCTCCCACCCGCGGCACGAGATGGAAGAGCCGCGTGGTGCCTGCACTACCGCCATGGTAACCATCCTTTCTCAACCACCACACTGATGCCGTCTCTTCAGCACCCTCCGCCCGGACCGGGCCTGTCCCGGCCTCTTACGCAGGAACTGTGGAACTTAGCTTCCCGCCACCGGGCGCTAGGCCAGACACTCAAGGCGCCCGCCAACTGCAAGCTTACCGGCCATCCCGGTGGTGACTTCGTCAGACTGCCGGATTCTCCTGTTACCCTTCGTGCCACCGGAGCTACACCGCGCGGTCCCGGCCAGAGCGGAACCC
>DMHJ01000228.1 GCA_003449495.1 Clostridiales bacterium UBA8153 | reverse complement strand
GCGGGTGAGTTCGAAGGCTGGAACCTTGGCCTCCCGGGAGGCAGTTTTGATGTCCTCTCCCCGGAGCGGCCTCAGGACCACCTCCGCTTTCGTCTTAGCCGCCCACCGGTGTTTCTCTTTCACCCGGACAGCTGCACCCCCAGCAGGAAGTTCTGCTCCCATCCCGGCTCCCCTCCTTATTTCGTGTCCAGGGTTTACAGGTGCGGCCTAACTCTGGCACAGCTAGCTTCGGGCCCCTGGCGAGGGTTACGTAGGCTGTGTTTTGGCGCACCGGCCGCGCCTACGGACGCGTCCGCCGGGTAGACATACTGCAACTCCGCCGCGAGTCCCTGGGGATTCCACTCCATCCTCATCGGATAGGGGCACCAAGCAACCAGTCCCTATCTGCAACTTGGGCAACCGGCGTCTCCTATAAGAATCGATAGGTCTGCCTTCACCTCGCCGGACTGGTTCTCGAACATGAACCTCACATCCTGACTTATCTTCGCGTTCCCCTCGAGGTACGCTCGATACTGCCCCGCCAGCCACAGATAGCGGTCAAGCTGGCGATACGGCATGCCCTCCAAACCGGAGAGTTCGAGTAGTCTCCTGACATCGCCCAAGAAGGCGGCGTAAGGGTTGCCGGTGCCAACCCTCTGCCTTCCAAGATGGTATCTGACCGTCGCGCAGCTGAAGCTGTCGTAGACCGGGAAGTTGTTGCTGTCAACGAAGAAGTGACACAGCTTAGAGGCAAAACTCCGGAAGTGATACTGCTTTTCCCGTTCGCGGGGAGGGAGTAATGCGATGGCTTCGACCAAAAGGTCGGGCTCGTTAGGTGGATCCTTCATAACCTCTGAGATATGCACGGCCATGCGCCACACGAGGCGGACCTGCGTCCAGTAGAGCTGGTTGACGGCAGCTGTTTTGAGCAGGCAGGCCTCTATGTCCCAACCGGGGACACGGTCCCGCAGAATCCTAAAGGCATTGTCGGAGGCCGACCACGATGTGAGCCTATTATGAAGACGGTCAGCTGCCGCGGCCTGGCCGGGCAGAACGGGTGTAGCTTGCGATAACACTGGACTCCCCCTCCTAGCAGGGTCGAGTGGGCCACACGTGAACGGCTCTCTGCCCGATTGCTGCTGCGGAGCTCAACCGGGATAACGATGCGGCCGAGAGAGTCAAGGCGGCGATCGGTACCGGTGGATTTCACCGGGTCCCGTCCACTAAGAAGGGATTCGAGTGGCTTCATGGCATGTCCTGCCAGGGACCTCGCAACGGCCTTCGTACGTCATTACGGGAGAACGACTAACCCAAGGCCATTACAGGACAAAACGAGGGCTGTACGAGTTCGGACGCGGGTTAGCAGAGAACGACCGGATAGACCAATCCCTCTGTGTCAAGATAGGTGAGACACCTGCCCCCCCCTCGAAATCAGTGTAGAGGGCGGGGAAATCCCCAAGTTGTCTGGGCGGATGGGGCGTGTAGTCGCGCGCTGGGCCCGGTATGCCGGGATACAGCCAGAGACACCCCGGCCCCCCCTACCACCCCTGGCCAATGGGTACCGCATGATGCTCCCGGGGCCGGGAGATACTCAGACCATCACCGCCGGGTGAGGTGAAGGCATGTCATTTCTGGTCTGGCCGGCGTCGGCCGTACTGTGCCTGGGGTTGGCCGCCTGGCTGGTGCCCGGCCGGCGCTGGAAGGAGCTCTGGGTCACCGCCCTTTTCGGTGGTTTCTTCATGACTTTCGTCATCCAGCATCTTCTAGGGAGCGTGTTGGGAGCGTGGAGCCACGCCTTCCCCTCCCTCATGGTACTGGGGGTACCTGCTTGGCTGGGAGTTACCTGGTTTGCCCTGGTCCTCATCTTCATCAATTATCTTCCCGATCGCGGCGCACGCCAAGCCGCCTACGTCGGCCTGTTTGCCCTCATCGCCACCCTGGCCTCTTCCATGCTGCACCAGCTGGGACTGCGTCCGCTCCGCCTCGGTTGGGGCTGGCTGGAGACTTTCCTTCTGGCCTACGTGATTCATTGCGCGGTAGTGGGCATCGATACCATGGTCCGCCATCGCCGAAACTAGCTCCCTGGACGCCACCGAGGCCTTCTTGGGCAGCATCGCGCATTCCTGCTGTGAGCTAGCGGCCTTTCCTCCAGTAGGCACGGGGTGGCCATCAAGAGAAGAGGTAGTAGGCATGCCTTCCTAAGCTACTGTAGAGGGATGGCGATGATAGGCCCATGGGCGTGACACGGCACGGCGCGTCCATGAGCTCTACTCCGGCGGTCTGCGCGCTTTTCCGGTGTGCACCGGTGACTGTCTGGATGACCGGTACGTCGCGGGCCGGGAGACCAGGGCGGGGCTGCTGCGCGAGGAACCCCAGAAGACCTCGAATTCGATGCTTCCCTGGCCGTCCTCGCCGGGCACCTGAACGTGACCGGCGGGCTCCCGGTTCCCGCTTGGGCCGGCAAGCCGGAACGGTTTCTCGACCGATGCTGGTGCCCAACGGAGTTTTAGAGCCTGCATGCCATGGCCCGGGTACCGGGCCCGGCGGCTTTCCG
>DMHJ01000044.1 GCA_003449495.1 Clostridiales bacterium UBA8153 | reverse complement strand
GGTTACGCCCTCCCCGCCCTCCTGGGGCGGGGCCAGCTGGTGGCTCTCCACCCGGGGGTGCTGGACCAGCCAACCGGAGATGGCGCGCCTGAGCACCCCGGTTCCCTTGCCGTGGATGATGCGCACGCGCCGGGTCCCGGCCATGACCGCATCGTCCAGATATTTGTCCACCCGGTCCAGGGCCTCGCCGGCGGGCAGGCCCCGCACGTCCAATTCGGGCCGCAGGATCGCCGCCTTGTCCGCCATCAACCGCCCTAAGCCATCGGCCTGCTGCAGAGATGCCGTAGCGGCGGTGCGAGAAAGGTCGCCCGGTTCCACCATCACTTTCATGATCCCTACCTGCACCTGGACCTTTTCCCCCGGTCCGGCCACCTGGGTGACGTGCCCGTCCAGACCCAGGCTCACCACCCGCACCGCTTCCCCCACCTGCAGGTCTTCCAGGGGTGGTCCTGCCGGCACCTTCTCCTCGGTTGCGGCCAAGCTCTCCCGCAGCGGTTCCAGGCGCTCCTGGATGGCCCGGGTGACGGTAGCCGGATGCTGGGCGGACCGGAGTTCCTTGAGCAGTGACTGGACTTCCGCCCGGGTGCGAGCCACCAAGTCCTTCGCCTCCTGGCGGGCCCGGGCCAGCACCTCCCGCTTGGACGCTTCCTGGCGGGCGACCTCGGCCCGGAGTTCATCCTCCAACCGCTGGGCCCGGGCCCGGGCCGCCGCGGCCTCGCGCCGGTCTTCGCCGGCCCGGAACCGGTTTTCGTGGAACTCGGCCAACAGCTCCTCCAGCAGGCGCCCTGGGGCGGGCCCCAGCTCCCGCGCCCGTTGGACCACGGCCGGATCCAGTCCCAGCCGCTCGGCAATGGCAAAGGCGTTGCTTTTCCCCGGCAAACCGGTGAGCAGCCGGAAGGTGGGCCTGAGGGTGGCCGGGTCAAACTCCACCGACGCATTTTCCACCCTAGCCTGCTGATGGGCGAACCCTTTGAGTTCGGAATAGTGGGTGGTGGCCACCACATGGGCACCCACCGAGAGCAGATGCTCGAGGATGGCCATGGCCAGGGCCGAGCCTTCCATGGGATCGGTGCCCGCCCCCAGCTCGTCCAAGAGCACCAGGGATTGCCCGTCGGATTTCCGCAGAAACTCCACGATATTGGTCATATGCGAGGAGAAAGTGCTCAGGCTTTGCTCGATGCTCTGCTCGTCGCCAATATCGCACATCACCGCCGTGTACGGAGGCACCCGGCAGCCCGGCGCGGCCGGGATGTACAGGCCGGCCTGGGCCATGAGCACGCACAGGCCGGTGGTCTTGAGCGTCACCGTCTTGCCTCCGGTGTTGGGCCCGGTGATCACCAGGACGTCGTAGTCACCACCGAGCAACACGTCCACCGGTACGGCGGAGCACCCGAGCAGGGGATGGCGGGCACTCCGCAGGACCAGCCGCCGGTCGGAAGCGATCTCGGGCTCGCTACCCTCGTGCTCCAGTCCCAACGCGGCTTTGGCGAAGGTGAGGTCCAGCTCTCCCAGGACCTCCAGCAACCGGCCCAGTTCCTCACCGTGCGCCCCTACCCGGGCGCTCAGTCGTAGCAGGACTCGCTCGATCTCCCTCTGTTCCGCCAGCCTCATCCGGCGCAACTCACTGCCCAGCTCCACCACGGCCATGGGCTCAATGAACAGCGTGGCCCCGCTGCTCGACTGGTCGTGGACAAGGCCCGGCACGGCGGCGCGTTGCTCCTGTTTTACCGGCAGGACATAGCGGTCTCCTCTCACGGTTACCAGGGGTTCCTGCAGGTAGCGGGCGATCTCCGGAGAGCGCACCATGGAGTCAAGCCGTTCCCTGATGCGCCCGGCCAGGGCTCTCAGCTGCCTCCTCACCCGCCCCAGTTCCGGGCTGGCCTGGTCGGACAATTCACCGGCGTTGGTGATGCACTCACTGATTTCGCCTTCCAGTTCGGGAAGCTGCGGGAGCGCCCGGCCCATGGCTTCGAGCCAGGGAGAGTCCTCCAGCCCCAGCAGGAACCTGCGCAGGCGTCCGCCAGATTGTATCGTGGACAAGACCTGGTTCAGCTCCCCGGGGTCCAGCATACCGCCGGGCCTCGCGCGTTGCACGTGCACGCGGATGTCCACGATGCCGTGCCGGGGAACTTGGTACCGGCGGCAGACTGCCACCGCTTCGCCGGTCTGTTTTAGCCATTCCCGCATGGTGCCGGGTTCGGCGGCGGGGCCGAGGGCCAGGGCTCTTTCCCGCCCCAGGGCACTGGCGGCCTTATCCGCCAGCTGGGAGAGGATCTTATGCAGTTCCAGGACCCGCCAGGACCTGTCCAACCCGCTACTCCTCCGTCCCGGCCAGTGCCCGTTCCAGGCCATCCAGGATCTCCCGGACCGTCTCAGCGCGCAACCCGGCTCTATACAGCTCGCGCAGCTTCCGCCGGGCTTCCTTCAGGCGCTCTTGCCGCCGGAGCTCGTCCCCATCCGGGGGGGCGCTGGCTTTGAGGAAAGCGTGGGCCGCCGCCGGCCGCTCGATGAAGCGGTAGAGTTCCCGGCCTTCAGGGGTAAGGAAGACCATGGTCGGTATCACCGCCCGGCCACCGGTGAGGTAGCGCTGCATGAGCTCGCTCTCCCGGGAGAATACCCGCACTTCCCATAGGGGCATTTCCCGGGCCAGGCGTCCCAGGACCGGCACGTTCTCGACGCAGTCCCCGCACCATGACTCGGAGAAGACCGCTACGTGCAGCCCGGGCAGGGTGGCCCGTAGACGTTCCAGCCGGTCGCAGAATGCTTCCACTCCGGTCTGCTCCAGGTTCTCCCTCCAGGTGGGGGCGTTGAACTGCAAGGTCTCAAGATAGGTATCCAACGGCAGGCCCGTCTCCCACTCTTGCCGGTTCATGTCTACCGTCCTCCCCAAAACTCCCGGCCTACTTTGCCCCGCATCACGGGAACGCCTTCCCGCTCCAACAAGGCCGCCTTCAGGATCAGGTTCCCCGGCCGCCCCATGAATCCACCCAGCTCCCCGGAACTGGCGATGACCCGGTGGCAAGGGATGAGGAGCGGCACCGGATTGGACGCGCACACATTGCCCGCCGCCCGGGCGGCCCGGGCGCTGCCGGCGGCCCGGGCCAGCCCGGCATAACTTTGTACCCGGCCCCGGCCGACGCGCCTCAGTTCTTCCAGGACCCGCCGGCGAAATCCCGGTGGTCCCCAGACCCGGGGGTGGAGCGTCAGACTCAAGAGCCCGCTATCGTCTCCTCTCTCCCACCCGGCCACCGCCGCCTCCAAGGCTGGGTGACCCGCACCCGGCCGGACGGTGACGCCCGCCTCCTCCAGGTCCTGTCCGGCCAGCCCAGCCGAAGCCTGGGGGAGGAATATGCGCTGGATACCCAGGTCCGACCACGCCACCGCCATCCAACCCAAGGTCATCATGAATGTCCATCCGTACGGCTCATCCCGGCCCACCGGGCGGCACCCCCAACCATGACAAGATCAGCGGGGCAACGTCGACCAGGGAAACCGGCGGACCGGCCGGAGGTGGCGAACCCGTCCACGCCAGCGGCACCGGGTTGAGGGTGTGTTCACCGGTGCCGAGATCCTCCACATTCCCGTGATCACTGCAGAGCATCAAGACCCCCCGGCCGGAGAGGACTTCCAGCGCCCCGCCTAGGAAAGCGTCCAGGGCCTCCAAGCAAGAGACGGCCCAGCCCATTTCCCGGCGATGGCCCGCGAGGTCGGTAAGAAAATACTCAAACAGTGAAAAATCATACCGCAGGGCGATGTGCCCGGCCCGGCGCCCGGCCTCACCGGGGGTGACCAGAATCACCTCCGGGTCCTGCAGGCCTTCCCCGGACAGGTCGTGGTAGACGGCGCCTGCGGAGACCAGCTCGGCCACCCCACGCAGGGGGACGGCGGCGCCCAGCATGGCGCAGGTGGTGGCGGTGGCCGGGTAGGTGCCAAGGGCGATGCGCTCCAGCGAGCCGGCACGGAAGGCATTGATGAACGCGACCCGGCGCCCCCGGGCCACCAGGCGGGCAGGTAGGCCTTCCCGGGCGAGGAGGGTCTGGAGCTGGCGGGAGGGGTAGGCCCTCCGGTGCCGGCCTTCCAGCCGGGCGGCATTAACGCCGGTGAGCAAGGTGGTCTGGCCGGTGGCGCTCTGGGGGATGCCCGGTACGCCCAGGCAGGCATCCAGGGCCCAGGCGTTGGGGAGCGGCGCAAAGGGCCACAGCGGACGCTGGCCGCACAGCCCATCGATGCAGGGAGTGCGTGCCACCGCCAGGGGGTTGGCCGGACCGGGCGCACCCAGGCCCAGACCATCCACGAACACCATGAGTACCGGAGAGCCCGCCATGCCCCTTGGTTCGTCCCGGTCTCGCCGTTTCCCTGCCGTTAGGGTCGTTTGGCCAGCTCCAGGAGCCTTTGCCGCAGCTGCTCGCCCAGCTCAGGCGGAAGCGGCGCCGCTAGAGCCTTGAC